>DATLOS010000092.1:0-15634 GCA_035536155.1 Elusimicrobiota bacterium | reverse complement strand
CCTCGTGCGGGCCTTCGCCGTCGAGCGGCGGCTCGTCGTCTACGGGGGCCTCGCGATCGACTTCGCCCTGCGCCTGCGGGGCGAGCGCCTCTACCCCGACGGCGCGCGGCCCGACTTCGACTTCTTCTCGCCGCGGAGCGTCGACGACGCGTACGACCTCGCCGACCGGCTCGCGGCCGCGGGCCTCCCGGCCGTCAGCGCGATCCGCGCGGTCCACGTCCAGACGACGCGGGTGCGCGTCGCCTTCCGCGTCGTCGCCGACCTCAGCTTCGCGCCGCCCGCGGTCTTCGCCGAGCTCCCCGTCTTCGAGTACGCCGGCCTGCGGACCCTCCACCCCGACTTCCAGCGGATGGACATCCACCTCTCGCTCTGCTTCCCCTTCGCCGGCGCGCCGCGCGAGGCCGTCTTCCACCGCTGGCGCAAGGACCTGAAGCGCTTCGCCCTCCTCGCGCGCCTGTACCCGCTCGCCGCGCCGGCCGCGGCGCCCGCGGCGCCCGAGGCGCCCGAGGCTGTCCCGCTCGTCGAGGTCGAGGCCGGCCTGGCCGTCGCGGGGAAGGCCCCAGAGCTCCAGGTCGCGCTGCACGGCTTCGCGGCGTACGCGGCGCTCCGCGTGGCGCTCGCCGCGCTGGCGCGCGCGCGCGGCCAGCCCGACTTCCCCCCGGGCGAGGCCGGCGCGCCGATGCTCGCCCTCGAGTTCGTCGGCGCCGGCCGCCTCCGCGTCGGCGTCCCCGCGGGCGGCGAGGTTCACCTCGCGAGCTTCGAGCCGGAGGCGGCGGCCGGGGCCGGCGCGGCGGCCTTCGAGCCGTTCATGGACCTCGCGCCGCCGAGCTTCCGCCGCGGCCCCCTGACGGTCTTCTCGACCCGGGGCCGGCGGCTCGCGGCGGCGATCGTGCCCGTCGCCGCCGGCGGGGCGGCGCTCCAGGCCTGGGTCGTCTCGCCCCAGGCCCTGCTGCTCCTGTTCCTCCTGCGCGCGCACCGCGCGCCCGGCGAGCGCGCGACCTGGCTCGCCTTCTACCGCCACACCCTCGCGCTCCTGCGCCGCGCCGAGGCCCTCTGCGCGGGGGGCGGCCGGGAGCTCCTCGCCCGGAGCCCCTTCGCGCTCGCGGTCCGCACCTTCGGGCCGGCCGAGACCGACCCGGCGTACCTGGTGCGCATGGCCGAGCTCGCGGCGGCGCTGGGCGAGACGGCGCCGCCGCCGGCGACCGGCCTGCCCCCGGACCTCGCGGGCCTCCTCGCGGGGCTCCCGAAGAACTATTACCCCGGCCGGAAGCGCCGGCCGGCGTTCGACTACGGCGCGAGCGCGTTCTTCCGCCGCGCCGGCGCCCCCGGCCGCCCGGCCGCGGGCTCGCCTACGGAAGCCGGGGCCTAGACCGGTGCGGCCGGCCCGCCGCGGGCCGCGGGCGGGGGCGCCAACCCCCGCCGGTCTTCGCGTCCGCCTGCGCCCGCTCGTCGGCGTAGACCTGGCAGTACCGGTCGAACGGGAACGCCGGCTTCCCCAGACGGGCGTTCACTGCGTTGTGGAAGCGCCAGCCCCAGATCTGCAGCGCGTGCGTGTTCCGCGTGGCGGGCGGGTTCTGGGTGATGTAGCCGACGGCGTCTTTTCGGCACTCTGGGCATGGGAGCTCCGTCACGAACTGCACGATGCGCGACCGGACCTTCACCTCGTCGGCGAGGCTCGGCGTCGCGGGGAACCGGATGGTTGCGACGTGGATCCGGTTCCAGTGCCGGGGACCCCACTCGCGAGGAGTCTCGACGCGGGTCATTATCCTGGCCGTTTTTCCTCGGCCGCCGGGGCCGCGGCTTTGGCGGCGGGCCCGCGCTCGCCGGTCCAGCCCGGGCAGCCCAGAGACTGCAGGCGGCTTTGAAGCGCCGGCGTGCCCATCATCGCGCGATGGACGCGGCCTTCCCTTTCCTCTTGCCGCCCGAGCCCGAACTGCTGGTGCTCGCCTATGCCGCTGACCGCGTTGAGGTCTTCGAGCTCTTCAGAGAAGCCTGCGCTCAGAACCAGCTGCGCCTTGCGCGGCGCCTGGAGGCCGTGTTCGGTTTGGCGGACTGGGATCGCCGCTGCTCGGACTGGGATCGCCGCTGCTCGGAAAATAACACATACCTAAGCCGCGGGGCGCTCGCCTTGTTTAGGGCCTGCGAAGGGGGGCACCTGGAGGTGGCGCGCTGGCTGGCCGACTGCTTCGGCTTGACGGTCGCGGATGCGCGGGCGTCCGACAATTGCGCGCTCCGCGTGGCCTGCGCGGGCGGCCATCTGGGGGTGGCGCGCTGGCTGGCTGACCGCTTCGGTCTGACCGCGGATGACGCGCTGGCCCGGCTCAATTACGCGCTGTGCATGGCCTGCGCGGGCGGCCACCAGGGGGTCGCGTGCTGGCTGACCGGGCGCTTCGGCCTGACGGTGGAGGACGCGCGAATGGCCGGGGACTGCGCTCTGCGCGACGCTAGCTGGGGCGGGCACCTGGGGGTGGCGCGCTGGCTGGCCGGCCGCTTCGGCCTGACGGTGGAGGACGCGCGAACGGCCGAGAACGACGCCCTGCACGGCGCCTGCGTGGCGGGTCACCTGAGGCTCGCGCGCTGGCTGGCCGGCCGCTTCGGCCTGACAGGTCTCGATGCGCGGGACTGCGGAAATGCCGCTCTGCGCGGCGCTTGCGAGCGGGGCCGCCTAGGGATGACAGCCTGGCTGGCCTGCCACTTTGGCCAGCCCTTGTCTGGCGCGCGATCCATGGTCGACTACGCTCTGTACGTCGCCCGCAGAAGCGCCGGTCTGGGGACAGTGCGCTGGCTGATCGGCTTCTCTGCTCCGACTCCCCGGCTCGGCAACCCTGCCGCCTGATGGCCGTGCCTGTCGCGCGAGCGCCAAGCGCGTCCGGCTCGAGGGGCTCACTGGGCCACGGCGACGCCCTGCCCCTGCGAGATCGGCGGTATGGTACGGCCTGAGATCCGCGCACCGGCTGCCTCGCGTTCGCCGACCGCGCGGCGACCGCCCAGAGCGCCGCCTTTTTGAACCGCCTGCGCGCCGCCATCCGCATGGACGCGGCTTTTCCTTTCCTCCTGCCACCCGAGCCCGAGCTGCTGGTGATCGCCTATGCTGCCGACCGCGTGAAGGTCTTCCGGCTGTTCAGGGAGGCCTGCGCTCTGGGCCAGCTGCACCTGGCGCGGCGCCTGGAGGCGGTGTTCGGCCAGGCGATCAGGGAGGGCCGCCTGGAACCTGCACTGAGCAACGAGGGGCGGGCCTTGCTCGACGCTTGCGGGGGCGGGCACCTGGAGGCCGCGCGCTGGCTGGCCGACTGCTTCCGCTTGACGGTCGCGGACGCACGAGAGCTCGACGACTGGGCGCTCCGCTCTGCCTACGAGGGTGGCCATCTGGAGGTGGCGCGCTGGCTGGCCGCTCGCTTTGGTCTGACTGCGGCTGGCGCGCGAGCCCGGGGCAATTACGCTCTGCGCGCGGCTTGCGAACGCGGCGGCCTGGGGGCTGTGTGCCATCTGGCCGGATGTTTCGGCCTAACAGCCGAGGACGCGCGGACGGACGAGAACTACGCTCTGCGCGGCGCCAGCGAGGGCGGGCACCAGGGGGTGGCGCGCTGGCTGACCGGCCGCTTCGGCCTGACAGCCAGAGACGCGAGGTCCTTCTGCAATGAGGCCCTGCACGGCGCCTGCGTGACAGACCACTTGAGGTTCGCGCGCTGGCTGGCCGGCCGCTTTGGCTTGGCAGCCCCCGATGCGCGGACCTACGACAACGCCGCCCTGCGCGGCGCCTGCGGGCGCGGCCGCCTTGGGGCGACGAGCTGGCTGGCCTGCTACTTCGGCTTGTCCCTCTCCGACGCACAAGCCGGGGTCGGACGCGCCCTGCCCGATGCGGCCCAAAAAGCCCGCCAGGCGCCTGTGCGCTGGCTGGTCAGCCGAGCCGATCTGACTCTCTGGATGGGCGGCCCGATGCCCGGCCGTCAGCGCTGGGGCGCGGCCGCGGTCCGCCGGCAAGGCCGGCGGCATGAACCGCCGGCTCCTGCCAGTGGGCCGTCTGTGCGGTCGCGTGACGGCGCGCGGGATCTCCGGTTGTGCTCGGTCTCCCTCGGGCGCTCGGTGCGGGGCTGGATCTGGCGCCGTGCCCGGCACGGCTGGGGCTGGCCCCTTTGAACCGCCGGCTCCCGCCCAATGCCACGATGGACGAGGCTTTCCCCTTCCTCCTGCCGCCAGAGCTCGAGCGGCTGGTGATGGCGTACGCGACCGACCGCCATCAGGCCCTCGAGCTTTTCGGGGGGGCTTGTGCTCTGGGCCAGCTGCAGCTGGCGCGGCGCCTTGCGGCCCTGTTCGGTCTGTCCGCCCTTCAGGGCGACAGCTCGGGAGCCGCATGCTCGCCGGGCCGGATGGGGGCTCTCGATCACGCCTGCGTGGGGGGGCACCTGGAGCTGGTGCGATGGCTGATCGGTTCGGCCGCCGTTGCGGACGCGCAAAGGGCTCGCGCATTCCGTGTGGCTTGTGCGTGGGGTCACCTGGGGACGGCGCGCTGGCTGGCCGACCACTTTGGTCTGACCGCGGCCGATGCGCGATCCGACGATAATTGCGCCCTGGTCATGGCCTGCAGGACTGGCTGCCTGGGCGTTGTATGCTGGCTGGGCGGGCGGTTCGCTGTCGCAGACACACTAGATATCAAACGGTACGCTCTGCGCCTCGCCGACCATGGCGGCCAGGAGATGGCGCGCTGGCTGGCCGGCTCCTTCGGCCTGACCACCGCGGATTTGCGGCTCGAGATCCGCAACACCCTACTATCCGTCTGCTGGCACGGTTATCTGAGGCGAGTGCGCGGGTTGGTCGGCCGCTTCGGCCTGACTATCGAGGATGTGCGGTCCTGCAACAGGGCGGCTCTGTGCTACGCTTGCGAGGGCGGGCACCTGGCGCTGGTGGGCTGGCTGGTCGGCCACTTCGGCCTCGAATCCTTCGATGCGCGAGCATCCAAAAATGCGCGAGCATCCTTCGAGGAGGATGCCGCCAACGCCCTAAGCTACGCATGCAAGAAGGCCCGCCTGGGGACGATACGCTGGCTGGCCGCCCGCTTCGATCTGTCTCCTTCGGATGTGGAGCCCTACGACATGATCCTCGACCGCGCCCGCGCCGCCGGTCACTGGGGAGTCGTACGCTGGCTGGCGGGCCGCTTCGCTCTATCTCCCTCGGATGTGAAGCCCTACGACGGGATCCTTGACCGCGCCCGCGCCGCCTGCCACTTGGGGGTCGTACGATGGCTGGGGGCGCGGTCGCGCCGGTTCGCCGGCTAGACCGGCGGCATGAACTGCCACTTGAGGCTCGCGCTCCGCTGACTGGCCTTGTTGTTCGTCACGACCGCGCGCAGGTAGTCGCGGTCGCCGGCGCGGAACGTCTTCCGCGCGCGATCGCGCCCGACCTTCCTTGGGCACGCCGCCAGGGCGGACTCGGCGAGCACGGGCGGCACGGCCGCCTGCCTCTTCTGGAACTTCTTCCTCTGCTTCGCCCGGCCGGTGCGCGGTTTCTTTCGCGCCGGCGGCGCGGCGGGGGCCGCGGCCTCCCGCCTCCAGTTCCGGAAGCGCACGTACCCGACGCGCGAGAGCCGCGAACCGAACAGCGCCGAGCGGCGGATCTCTGACAGGGGCCCATCTTCGGCCATCGGGTGTCCGGTGCGCGAGAGCCGCGGACCGGTCAGCGCCGAGCGGCGGATCTCTGACGGGGGGCCGCCTTCGGCCATTGGCCGGCGGGGCCGCACAACTAAAAGCGCGCACCGCTCGCGCCTGGCGCTCCCGGCCACAGGTGTCACGTTTGGCGCAGCGCGACCAGGAATGCCACCATCTTGTCGGCGGGCGGGACCTCCCTGTTCTGGTAGAGCGAGGCTCCGAGCGCGGCGAGCTCCGCGGCCGAGCTCGCCACCGCGCTCGCCGCACCCGCGGCGATGTCCGCCGCGCTCGCCGCCCACGTCCGCGGATCTGTGGCGCTGGCCGGCGGGCCGCCGGGCCTGGGGCGGTCGGTCAGTCCCCCGCCGGCGACGAGGAGCCAGGGCTCCTCGTCGCTCGAGCCCTGGCACGACGCACAGAGGCGCGGCCGCTCGCAGCACGCCGCGCACCGCTCGAGGCGCACGCAGCACTCGGCACACCCGCCGCTGCAGCAGTAGAGCGCGCCGCACTCGCAGCGGCTCCAGCGCTGCCTGATGCAGGATGAGCAGTAGACCTGGCCGGACGGCATGCACGCGCAGCTCCGGGCCTGCCGCCCCGCCGGCAGCCCGCAGAGGGCGCAGGATTGGGGTTCTTTACGGGGGGGCGCGGGCGCAGCCTTGGTCTCCTGCGCCATCTGCCTTATCGGGGGACTTTTTGTCGGCCGCGGGCGCCCTGCGCCGAGCACCGGCACAAAACAGCGCCGGCCGAGCCGCCGCTTCAGAGCCCGCGCCGGAGCGGGAGGGCGGCGAGAGAGGCGGGCACGCCCGGCCGAGCCGCCGGCGCTTCAGGGCCCGCGCCGGGGCGGAAGGGCGGCGAGAGAGGCGGCCAGGCCCGGCAGCCGCCCCGCCCAATAGCCGGGCGGCCGGGCGATGGCGCCGGCGCTCGTGTCGCACGCCAGGACCTGCCGGAGGTTCGGCCCCGCCCGCTCCTCCGCGAGCATGCTCGCCGCGCCGCGCTCGGCGCCGATCAGCGCCCCGGCGATCGCGGCGTTCGTGTCGGTGTCGCCGCCCAGACGGACGACGGCGTCGAGCCGCTCCTGGGCGCCGCCGGGCTGGCACAGCCCGTAGAAGGCCGCGTACAGCGCGTGGAGGACCCAGCCCTTGTCGGCGCCCCGGATGTCGCGCGCCTCGGACGCCGCGCCCGCGCGGATGGCCTTCTGGACCTCCGGTATCTTCGACTCCTCCGCCGCGTCCTTGACCGCGAGCGCGACCGACGCGCCGCGGAGGAGCGCCCGCAACGCCACCAGGTAGGCGAGCTCGGCTCCGACACAGACCGCGTGCGGGTTCGTGAGCACGCAGTCCTCGACGGCCTCCGCGCGCCACCGGTCGGCGGGCAGCGCCGCGAGGGGCGAGCAGCGCATCAGCGCTCCGTTCGACTGGGACCACGTCTCCGCGCTCGTCTTGGCGTACAGGCGGCTCCAGCGGCCGGAGTAGCCTCGCATGGTCTTGACCCCGGCGAAGAGCGCGCGCGTGTTGCGCCCCATGAACGGGCACTTGCTGCCCGCCCACGCGAGGTAGGCCGCCACCGCGGCCTCGCGCGAGTAGCCCGACGCGGCGCAGACCGCCCCGGCGAGCGCGATCGTCATCTCCGTGTCGTCGGTGATCTGGCCCGGCGCGCTGTCCCGCGCGCCGTGGTACCGGCTCTGGTGGCGGAAGGGCACGACCTTGCCGGTGTAGCCTTTCTGGTCTTTGACGCGCTCGAAGGGGGCGCCCAGCGCGTCCCCGAGCGCGACGCCGAGGAGCATGCCCTTGAGCTTGTCTTCTGTCGCCATTTGCTGGAGAGGAGCTCTTCAAAAATGCCGCAGTACGAGCGGCACGCTCGCTGCAGGGGTAGTCCGCCGGTGGCCGCCGCGGCAATAGGCGGCTCTCGTCCACTGTGCCGCGGCTCGGACCGATTCTAGGGAGGGGAGGTCTGCGTGTCAATCCGGCACGCAACCCTCCTCGAGGCAAAAACGGGTCGGCGGTCCGGGGCGGTCGCCGCTGCTCGGGCCCAGCCTATCCCGCACTGCCGTCCAGCCCGGTCACATACGGGACATCCTCCACGGGCGCCAGCGAGAGCTCCCAATCCACCGAACTGCACCCGGTGACTGACGTCCGCCAGAGACCGGAGAAGGGCAACAGCGGCATGATCGATCCTAGCGTCGTGGGTACGACAGCCTCCAGCTCGTCAGAGACGGGGCTCGTGAAACGGACCCGCGCTGCCGGGCCGGCCGGGCGGATGTAATAACAGAACATGAGCGTTTGGCGGGGCACCCTGAAATATCGCTGCCCGGGATGAAGTGAGGACGCGGGGGGCGGCCAGGGCTGGCCGCCGAAATAGTGCTGGCCCAGCCACGCCCGCAGAGCTTCGTGGGGACCAGGGTCGGCGCGGAACCGGACTGCCTCGGCCGCCGAGCGGTCGAGGACGAACCGCACGATCAGCAGCAGGATGTCGCACGGCAACGCGGGCCGGCCCGGCCCCGCCAGCACCCCGTAGGCGCAGGGGAGGCCGCGCAGGCTGGTCAGTATCTGGCGGGCCACCGAGGTTCCGGGGTCGCCGGCCATTGCTGCCTGGCGAGCGCAGAGCTGGGCGTGCGTGGACGAGAGCGGCGGTTGCGGCGGATCCATTGCTCGGCGCTCGCCCCATTCAATCGCGCCCATACCGGCGGAGCCGACACCGCGAGTCACGCCCCAGGGGCTCGAAAAGCCCGGGCGCGCCTTGCTCCCGGCGCGCCGCGCCGGGCCTCTTGACTCTTCCAGGGCGGACAGGCCGAGCTGGCCGGCGCGCGGATGAGCCCGTCCGGCTGCCGGCCATGCCGTCATCCGGCTCCATGCCCTGCCTCATCCTGTCTCGCGACGCTCTTCGGGCCAGCCTTGTGCGGGCATATCCCTGCTGGCGTCAGCTGGAGCTTCCAGCCGGTCGGGCCGCTTACGGCCACCCGGTAGAGGCCGGATAAGAACGGCGTCATCCCGCCGAAGTGGGGCAATACGGATACGACAACCTCGATCCTGTATCCAGTGGGATCTGTGAAACGGACCCACCGCGCCGGGACGGGGTGCGCGCCGCTGACCCACTGCGCCGGGACGCCCGCCCCGCCGGTCGCCCAGAGGAGACCGGCAGACTCGATCGGAACAGTGAGGGTGCAGCGCATGCGCACAGGCCAGGGCACTCTGAAGTATTGCTGCCCGGGCTGGAACGTGGCCATGAGGCGAGGCCAGGGCTGGCCGCCGAAATAGTGCCGGCCCAGCCACGCCCGCAGAGCTTCGTGGGGGCCGGGGTCCGCGCGGAATCGCAGCGCCTCGGCTGCTGGGAAGCCGAGAGCGAACCGCATGATCAGGAGCCAGATATCGCATGACAGCACGGGCCGGGCCGCTTCCGCCAACACCGCGCAGGTGCAACGGAGAACACGCGAGCTGGCCAGCACCCGATGGGCCATCGAGGTTCCAGGGTTGCTCGCCATCGAGGTTCCAGGGTCGCCGACCATCGCGGCCTGCCGGGCGTGGATCAGGGCGTGCGTGGGCTCGGGCGGTGGTTGCGGCGGATCCATTGCTCGGCGCTCGCCCCATTCAATCGCGCCCATGCCCGGCGGCATCCCTCCGCGAGTCGCGCTCAGGAGGCCCAAAAAGGCCGGGCGAGCCTTGCTCCCTGCACGGCGGCCCTTCAGGATGGGGCGGCCGATGTGGCGCAGGCCGTGCTGTGGCCGGTGAACCAGTCGAGCTTCTGGCAGAGGTTGCCGCAATAGCCGGCCCCGCACCGACCGCACGAGAGGAGCGGCCGCTTCCGGCGGCAGACCCTGCATCGGGCTCTGTCCGCGAGCTCCTTCTTCTCGCCCGTGCGCGATACGCATACCTCCTTGTGCGCTGGCCAAGATGCGGCCTGGCACTCCTCGCTACAGAACTCCATGCGACAGCGGTCGCAGCCGCGCATCCGCGCGGCGGTCTTGCCGCACGCCGAGCAAGCGACCTGGGTCTGGAACCGGGGCGCACGCCGAACAACGGCCATCAGCTCGGTGCGGCAGCCCCCTGAGCAATGGCCTGCGACGATTATCTGCAGGCCGCCCATGTACATCACGGTGACGCGGTCCGGCTTCCCTGCGGCGCAGACACTGCAGCCTTGCGGGCCCGCGGCGGCGAAGGTCGCGGGCCAGCCCTCCTTCTGGTCGAGAATGCAGCAGCGCGTGCATATGCGCTTCACCTTGCGGCCGGCGATGATGGGGAACCCCGGTCGTAGGCATCGAATGCAGGCGCCCCCGACGAGCGACCGGGGCTCTTCGCCCTCCCCGGGCGCGCCGGCCGCCAAGAGCTGCCGCACGCGAGACCGAGCGAGCTCGGACAGTGGGTGCGATGGATCCATTGTCCGGCGATACCCCGTTCAATCGCGCCGGCGCGGCGGGGCCTCTTCGGTCCCTTTAGGGCGGACAGAGGGGCCGGCCAACGTGTCGGCCCGGCTGACGGGCTCGCGGCTGACGGGCTTCCCGTCGATGCCTCTGCGGACCCTGGGACAGCTCGCACAGTGGCCGGCGAACCAGTCGATCTTCTGGCAGAGGTTGCCGCAATAACCGACTCCGCACCGTTCGCACGAGCGGAGCGCCCGCTTCCGCCGACAGACTCTGCATCGGGCCCTGCCCGCGGTGCCTTCGGCTGTTCGCCTCCTCTTCCCCTCCGCGCACGGCTTGCACTTCTCTCTGTGCGCGGGCCACGCGGCGCTCTGGCACTCCTCGCTGCAGTACGCTGCGCGGCAGCGGCCGCAGTGCTGCATCCGAGCCGCGCTCCTGTCGCACTCCGAACAGACCATTCGGTACCCGGATGGCTGCCAGCGCCGCAGGACCGTTTTTATTTCGGTGGCGCAGGCTTCCGAGCAATGGGGCAGGAAGAGCAGAGTCAGGGCGCTCTTTCCGAAGCCTAGCGCGTCGACGCAGTCCGGCTTTCCCGCCGCGCAGACACTGCAGCCTTGCGGGCCCGCGGCGGCGAAGGTCGCGGGCCAGCCCTCCTCCGAGTCGAGAATGTAGCAGCTCGCGCATATGCGCTTCACCTTGAGGCCCGCGACGATGGGGAGGCCCGGCCGCGAACATCTGAGGCAGGCGCCCCAGAGGAGCGACAGCGGGGCGTACCCGCTCTCGCTGGCGGCCGTAGGCGTGCGCGAGGTCGAGCGTGCGCGGGCGGGGGGCAGCTGATCCATCGTCCGGCGGTTGCCCTGTCCAACGCGCCGCGCGCACCCGGCGCGCCCCGTCTGGGCCGCAAAAAGGCTCGCCTCGCCTTGCACCCGGCGCGGCGGGCGAGGCTGCTCCTCGGTCATCTTAGGGCGGACAGGGCGGGCCGGTCGGCGCGCGGGCCGGGCCCTCACGCTCGGCCGCGGCTCCACGGACAGGGAAGTTCTCGGCAAAGTACTGCATGAAACGGACGAATGCTCTCTCCCTGCGTCCTGTTTCGGCCCAATCGAGAAGATCCTCGCGGAGGTCCCACGGTAACGGCAGCGTCGAGCGGGCGAGGAAGAGATTGTGGCGCTTGGCCAGGTCGGGGCGTGACCAGAACAGGTAGGCGTAACAGAAGCTGATGTACTCCTCGGCTCCCTCCTCTTCGCGGGGCTCGCGCGGCTCGGTTGCCCGGTGCAGATCCCCGCGGAGCTTCTTGCTCTCGCGCTCGAGGGCGGCGACCTCGCGGCCTAGGGCGGCCGCCTCGCGGCCTAGGGCCGCCGCGGCGTCTCGCGCTATCTTCGCTTCGAGCTGCGCCGCGTCCACCACCCGGCGGCGCTCGGCCGCTAGGAGATCATATACGGTTTCCTGGAACGCCGCAGCCTCCTTGCGGTGCGATTGCAGGAGGTATCGGTACATGCCCTTCTCGGTGAGGAAGGCCGCCCTCTGTTTGTGCCCGACAGCGTCTTCCATTTGGGCCCACAGACGGTACTTCTCGTCGTAATCCTTTGTGGCGCGGCGGATGTTCTGGTCGCCGATGTGGGTGGCCACGTCGGCCGCGCAGAAGAGCGGCTGCAACACGGTTCCCTTCACTCGGATCCCGGATTGTAAGAATAGGGCGACAAATGCGTCGGCGACTGGCTGACTCCCCATTCCAGGGCGAGGCTTCTCTTCAGTTGCGCATCCGCTGCGGTCGATCTCCTCTGGTGTGTACTGGGCCGAGCCTTGAGCGGGACCCCGCTGGCTATTTTGGCGCTGCGGACGCGATGATCGGTTTGAGCTCACGGCCGGCGCTCCG
The DNA here is from genome assembly GCA_035536155.1 of Elusimicrobiota bacterium. Lineage (GTDB taxonomy): Bacteria > Elusimicrobiota > Elusimicrobia > UBA1565 > UBA1565 > DATLOS01. The sequence continues at coordinate 3,768 of DATLOS010000092.1, read as the reverse complement.
GTCTGGGCACGCTCAGCTCGGGTCGCGCCTCGTCCCTCGCCGACCGATTCTTGCTTCGCCGAGGAGCCGTGTAATTTTGACCCGTCTCCTCGGCTCGGCGTAGAACCTGCTCCGTGCGGGTCGCGGCTCGTCCCTCGCCGACCGATTCTCGCTTCGCCGAGGAGCCGTGTAATTTTGACTCGTCTCCTTCGCCCGGCATTGAACCTGTTCCGCACTCGGCTCGTCCCTCGCCGACCGATTCTCGCTTCGCCGAGGAGCCGTGTAATTTTGACCCGTCTCCTCGGCTCGGCGTAGAACCTGCTCCGCACTCGTGCCTCGCTTCACCTGGTGCAGAGCCCGGGCGACGCCTCACCGCGCAGATCCGGCCGGCCCTTTTTGAAACCGGCACAGCGCTTGAAAGCTGATGTCGGCGATCACGATCACCTTCGGCGAGTGCGCCGAGAACCATGCCGGCATGCAGAAGCTGGGCGCCGCGGCCGCGGCGGGCTTCACGGTGGCCGAGCTCGCGGAGGCGAAGGCGCGCTTCGAGGCGAAGGGCTTCGAGTGCTCGCTGGTCGACCTGGTCGCCGAGGGGCGGCCCGGTGGCGCGGCGGAGGCCGCGGCCGTCCTCGTCGTCCGGGACGGCGTGCGCGCGCTCGGCGCGAGCGCCGCGGACCTGGCGGCCGAGCAGGGGCGCCTCGCGCCCGACAAGAGCGCGTTCATGTACGGCCGCGTGGTCGCGAAGCGCGCGCGCCACAACCTGTGCTTCGCCGAGGCCGCGCAAGAGCCCTGCTACGCCGAGAAAAAGGGGCGCGTCGTGGCCTTCGGCGACGTGCCGCGCCTCGCCGCGGCGCGCGCCGCGCTCCCGGCCTTCTTCGGGCCCAAGGCCGCCGGCCTCCTCGCCGAGGGGAACTACTACTACGACGTCAAGCGGTGCGGCATCGGCTTCCACGGCGACGCCGAGCGCCGCCTCGTCGTCGCCTTCCGCCTGGGCGCGCCGATCCCGCTGCACTTCCAGTGGTTCCTCGGCGGCGCGAGCGTCGGGGCGCGCGTCGCCCTCCGCCTGGGGCCGGGCGACCTCTACGCCATGTCGGCCAAGGCCGTCGGCGCCGACTGGAAGCGGCGCAAGGTGCCCACCCTGCGCCACGCGGCCGGCGCGGAGAAGTTCCTGAAAATCAGCTAGTGCGGGTCCCGGATCCGGTCGGGCGACGGTTTTTGTCGCCAGTGGACGCCGGGCCGGCACCTCCGCGGGGCCCCGGGCAGAGCGCGTGGTGCTCGGAGACCCAGTCGAGCTTCTGGCAGAGGTTGCCGCAGTAGTCGGCTTTGCCGCACCGTCCGCACGAGAGGAGAGGCCGAGCCCCCCGGCAGACCTTGCAGCGCGCCTCGTCAGGTGCTCTTTCGGCCGGCTGTCCGGCCTTCCCAGCCGGCTGTCCGGCCTTCCCGGCTTTCCCGGCCGACTGTCCGGCCTTCCTGTCCGGCGTCCACGGCACGCACACCTCTTTGTGTGCAGGCATCGCAGCATCCAGACATTTCTTGCTGCAGAACGAATCGCGACAGAGAGCGCACGCCCCCATCCGCGCGGCAGTCTTGCCACACCTCGAACAGACGGCTTGGGGCAAGGCCATGCACTGTAGGACAGTCTTCGTTTCGGTTTGGCAGCTCTTCGAGCAACACACAAGGACAAGCTTGGCCTGCAGTCCTCCACCTTCAAGCTCTGCCTTGGTGACATGGTCCGGCTTTCCCGCGCAGACACAGCAACCGCGCGTGCCCGCAGCGGCGAAGACGGCTGCCCAGCCCATCTCCTGGTCGAGAATGCTGCAACCCTCGCAAAGGCGCCGTACCTTGTCGCCCATGAAGACAGGGAACCCCGGCCGCGAGCACAAGAGACAAACACCCCCGACGAGCGCCCCGGAGCTCTTGACCTCTCTCGGGGCCGGGCGGGCGGTCTTGGGCTGCCGAGTGCGCACGGATTCGGACAGAGGGGACGGTTGATCCATTGCCGGCTGTCCGTCTCCTCCAATCAGCACAGGTACGCGCGAGTCCCGTTGCATGAATCCTTGGCACAAAAAGCGGACCGCGGTCGAGCCGCGAGGCGAGCCTACAGATACGTGATGGCCAAGCTCGGCGCGATGACGGCGAACACCCGGGGCGTCATGCAGTCGAAACGGCGGAGCTCCGCTGCCGCGTCGGACACCCCGTGCGCCGTGTCGCTGCTCGTGTTCGCCCAGATATTGTAAACAGCCCGGCTGCGGTGCGGCCAGACAATCCGCCAGAACCCCTCCTCTGCCCGGACCGCGCGATCGGCGTGCACACCGGGATGCGGGTACCCGTCGGCGACGAGGATCGCGAGCGCGCGGCGCGCGGCGGCGCCGGCAGCCCCGGGCGCCCCTTTCAGCGCCTCCCAGGCGTGGCGGTTGCCCTGGAGGCACCTGATGTGGGTTTTCCTGTCCGCGGTGCGCCGGGCCGGGAAACACGAGTTGGTGACGGTGAACCCTCCGAACTCCTTGCCTCCGGCGGTTTCGACGACCGTCCCGCAACCGAACAGGACCCACCAGGTTGCCGGGCCTTTGCGCTCGGCCAGGCTCGCCGCGAAGGCCTTGAGCGCCGCCGCGACGTTGCCGTAGGTCGCGACCGGCTCTCGCTCCTTCGGGGCGAGCTCGGGCAGCGGATCCTCGAACGCCTCGGGAGGCGCGAGCTCGCCAGCGCCGTATATCGCGGCCGTCACAATGGAGGGGTCCGAACTCGTAGACGTGAATGCGGTGTATGCCATTTGCCTTGGCGCGGCCTTTTCAATTCTGTTCTCCGAGACGGCGCGAGCTTCTCGGATGCCAAAAATAAGGCCGCGCGGGCGCGGCGGATTGGTCAGCGGCGACTGTGGAAGGCGGGCCCCGGGCCTTCAGGGGGGCGGCTGCGCCCCCGGGTGGATGGCCAGGCTAAATGCGCGGATGCTGTTTGCCATCAGTGTCTTCAAGACCGCGACTCGCTCGTGTTCCGGAAGATGTTGCGTGAGAGACAAGGCTCTTTGGTGTGCCTGAATCAGCGGCACACACGGGTTCTGGAGGAAGCTATCGAAGTCTTGCGTCACCATGGCATGCAAGGCGGTCTGCAGCTTCTGGTCCAGCGTCGGTTCGGCCATGTCTGTTCCGGCTCGAACAGGCGTTCAGTTCCGCGGCCGCTGTTCAACCGCGTCGCGCGGCCGCCGCGCCGTCCACGGGCGCGAAGCCGGCCTTCCTCGCGAGGGCGACCGTGCCTTTCGTGCCCCGCGACTTCTCGAGGCAGTCGTGGAAGTAGACGACCGTGGTGGGGTGCCCTTCGCTCCGCTTCCGGCTGAGGGTCTCGATCATCTTGCGGTTGCGCGCCGGGCCGGCGGCGCGCCCGAGCCTCTTCCAGTCCGCGGCGACGGGCTCGACGCGCATGCCGAGCTTCTCGGCGGCCCGGCGCGCCAGGAGGTCGGCGCCGCGGCACTCGCCTTCGATCAGGACGAAGGGGCCGGCCGCCGCGAGCTTCGCGAAGTAAGCCTCGACCCGGGGGCGCTCCGCCTCGCCCCAGTCGCGGGCGCCGGTCATCACCACATAGTGGATGGGCGCGGCCGAGGCCGGAGCGCTCTGTCCGGGATCCGCCGCGGCCGTCATCTTGCCGTGGAGGCTGGGCCCAATGCGCCGCCCTCACAAAAACAGCCCGCTTGGTCGGGCGGACAATCGGCACTACGGATCGACAGATGTGTCATCCTCGTTGGTCGATGTCTCGGCCGTCTGCCGCGCGCGGACTGGCTCGGACGCAAGGGTCCGG
>DATLOS010000091.1:0-4187 GCA_035536155.1 Elusimicrobiota bacterium | reverse complement strand
CCCGACGGGGCATGAAGCCGATCGTCCAGGGCAAGAGCATGGAGCAGCTGCGCTTCACGAGCAAGCAGTCCCAGAACGCGGCGACCCAGAACGCGTCCGAGGGCCAGTCCTCCGGCTCTTCGCGCGCCTTCGAGGGCCTCGGTTTCACCAACGGCAAGACGCCCGGGGAGGGCAGCGTCCGCAACGGCTCCTCCGACGCCAATCCCGGCTCCGACCCCAGCGAGGGCGGGCCGATCCTGGGGCAGAACCCGAAGGAGGCGGCGTCGGTGCCGTCGACGGGCTCGAGCAGCGACAAGTCGCCGTGGACGACGGCGCTCATGATGGGGGTCGCCCTGCTGGGCACCGCGTCGGTGATCATCACGCTCGAGGGGATGCTCGTCCAGGCGGGCAACAAGAACCTCATCCTGAAGTCCAAGCTGCAGCCCATGGCGATGGCCTTGGCGGCCATGGCGGCGGCCCTGGCGGCCTCCGCGGCGGGCATCGGCGCGATGATCATGGCCAAGTACGGACAGATGCAGCAGGGCCTGGCCTTGACCATCGGGGGCTCGATCACCACGGCCGCGGCCATCGCCTCGCTCCTGGTGCCCTCCCAGTTCGCCGCCATGACCATGGTCATCGGCGGGATCTCCGGCCTGGTCGCCTCGATGGCCGCCATGATCACCGGCATGACCGGGAACAAGGTCTAGCGAGTCCCTTGACATCGCCGCCGGCCGGGTCTACTCTCCTTAATGACCATGGCTAGGGAACCTCGGTCGGACAGGGCCGGTCCGGCGGACGACGGGGCGTTTCCGGCGGCTCTGCCCGAGATCGCGGTCCAGAAGAAGAAGGACGAGGAGAAGGACCGCAAGGGCGGCGCCATCCTCGTCGGACCGGGCTCCGCCGGCCAAAGCGGAGGCTTCCTCTTCCGGCTTTTCGGCTTGGGAAGCCCGGGGGCCGGAGGCCTCGCCGGCGCCGGCGCGGGCGCCGAGCTGGGCGCGGCCGCCGAGGCCTCGGGCGTGTGGAGCTTCCTCACCTCCAACGCGGGCCTGGCGCTCATGACCGCGCTTCTGTCGGGCGCGGCGGTGTTCGGCTTCCTGGCCGTTCAGCACGAGTCGACCGAGCGCGGCCCGTCCGAGCTCGCCTTCCCCTCGGCTCAGGCGCCGTCCGCGGCGCCGTCCGCGGGCAGGGAAGGAGGCGCCATTTCGGACTCGGTCGGGATGTTCTCGATGGCGAACAAGGGCAGGGCGGGCCCCGCTGCGGCGGACGCGGCGGCGGCCGCGGCCGCGCAAGCCGCGCCGGACAAGAAGTCCGCCCCGCAGCCCGCGATCCCGCCCGCCAACGCCGGCGCGGTCGTCGCGGCGGCGAAGGCGGCGGCTCACGGCGCCGCGCCCTCTCCCCAGACCGCCAAGATGATCGCCTCCGCCGGCCTGGGCTCCGGCAACGGCCTTGCGGGGGGGTCCGGGATGTCCGGAGGCTTCAGCCAGAAGTTCTCGAAGACCGCGAGCAGCAAGGCCCTTCAGAACTTCTCGAAGCCGGTGACGGACAAGGGACAGGCCGGCCGCAAGATGACGCCGATCACTTTGAGCAAGTCGATGGATCAGCTCCGCTTCGCCAAGCAGCAGTCGGTCTCGGCGAGCTCGCAGGGGACGGCGGAGGGCCGGGCGGAGGGATCGACCAGCGCCTTCGAGGGCCTGGGATTCACCAACGGCGCGCGCCCGCCCGCGAGCCCGGCTTCCGTGCCCGACGTCTCGCCCGGCTCGAACCCGAACGAGGGCGGGCCGATCCTGGGCCAGAACAGCACCGAGGATCCCCAGGCGCCGCCCCCGGGCAGCTCCAGCGACAAGTCGCCCTGGACGGCGGCGCTGATGATGGGAGTGGCGCTGTTGGGTACGGCGTCGACCATCATCCTCATCGAGGGCATCCTGGTGGACATGGAGCCCGAGACCTTCGGGATGACCGAGCCGATCGCGCAGGCGCTGGCCGCCATGGCCGCGGCGCTGGCGGCGTCGGCGGCCGCCATCGGCGGCATGATCATGGCGAAGTACGGCCAGATGCAGCAGGGCCTGGCCCTGACCATCGGCGGCTCGATCACCACGGCCGCCGCGATCGCCGCCTTGATGATGGGCTCGGCCGAGGGAGCCTCCATGCCGCTGGTGCTGGGCGGCATCGCCGGGCTCATCGCCAGCATGCTGGCGATGATCAGCGGCGCCATGGCCAACAAGGTAAAGTAGGGCGGCCGCTAGGCGCGCTTGCGCTTGCCGACGGAGGAGTCGCTCGCGGGCGGCTCTATCGGCGAGAAGACCTGCATCTTCCCCAGCCCCTTGATCTCGCGCTCGCCCAAGTCCTCGAACTCGAAGAGGCTCCCCGCGAGGCGGCGCGTCTCGGGGCTCACGGCGGCCCGGTTGGGCGGCGCCAGCTTCTCCAGCCGCGCCGCCACGTTGACGGGGTCGCCCAGGACGCTGTACTCGAGGCGCGCGGAGTAGCCGATGTTGCCCACCACCGCCCGTCCGGAGCCGATCCCCATGCGCAGGCGCATGGGCGGCAGGTTCAGGGCCTTGGCCTCGGCCTCCCAGCCGTAGGGGATGAGGAAGGAGGCGCGCAGCGCCTGCTCGGCGTAGCGCTCCGGCTTGGACTCGGAGGAGCCCGGGTCGGGGCTGAAGATGCCCATGACCGAGTCGCCGATGAACTTGTTGACGTGCCCGCCCTCGGACTGGATGCAGCGGGCGATGACGCCGAGGTAGGGGTTGAGGATCTTGCTGACCTCCCGCGGCGGCATCGTCCGGCTCATGCTGGTGAAGCCCTCCATGTCGACGAAGAGCACCGTCACGTCCTTCTCCTGGACTTCGAGGTCCAAGTGCTCCTCGCCGCGGGACTTCTCGATGATGCGCTGCACCACGTCGGGAGCGAAGTAGCGCGACATGTTGGCCTCGATGCGGGCGAGCTGCGCGTGCCGCTCCAGGGTGAGCTGCAGGCTGATGAGGCTGGCGATGGCCGAGGCCAGGTAGAGGTCCTGGTCCGTGAACGATTGGCCGCTGCGCCGGTTGTCCATGTAGAAGACGCCCAGGCGCTCGCCCTTGGCCCACAGCGGGAGGAGGAGGCCGGAGCTGATGTCGTTGATGCTCTGGCTCAGCGAGGGGTCCCGCATCTTCGACTCGAGCAGGTAAGAGCGGTCCGGGGGGAGGGAGGCGAGGAGCGACTCGCTGATGCGGAAGTCGGAGACCCGGCCGGAGCGCCGGTCCCAGGCCAGCCGCACCTCGAAGCCCTTGCCGGGGGTGGTGAGGAGCACGGCCGCGCTCTCGGCCGGCTTGATCTTGACCGTCGAGTAGGAGAGGAGGGCGGCGAGGGACTCGTCGAAGTCCCGGATCTGGGCCAGGCGGCACACCAGCTCGTGCAGCTCTCCGAAGCGCTCCTGGATCCGGGGATCGGCCGTGTCCACCTTGCGGCTCTGCGCGGCCGCGACCTGGCGGAAGATCCCGTCGTCCTCGGAGGGCCGCGGGCCGCGCTCGCGCAGCGAGACCCGGATGTTCCAGGGGCCGATCGTGATCAGGTCGCCCTCCTGGAGCTCGCACGCGTCCGCGATGCGCTTGCCGTTGACCAAGGTGCCGGTGATGCTGGGCTTGCGGCGGCCGGTCTCGGGGAGGGGCTTGTAGCTCCCGTCGGCGATGAAGTGCTTGCCGTCCCGCTCCACCAAGTAGCTGTGCCAGCGGCTGGTGGCGGCGCGCAGCTCCGCGTCCTCGGGCAGGACCAGGTTGCAGTCCTTCGCCCGTCCTATGAGGAAAGGCGACGCGGCGACCGGGACGTCCTTGGAGGGCCCGCCGGCGTTGCGCAGGATGATCCAGTGGGCGGCCCCCGTCGAGGCCTGGCCTCCGTGGGAGCCCTGGAGGGTGAGGACGACCATCCGATCCATTCGGGCCCCAGTGTAGCGGTATTCTCCTGGGCGCGCAAGCCGGCGTCCGGGGCCCTTGACACGTCCATGAGGAGTCCTTAAACTCCAAAGCGGTGGCCGCAGGGTCTATCTCCCGGGGAGCCCCGCAGGAGGCGGTTTTGCCGTCTCCGCCGAAGTCCTTGGGAGGTTTGCGATGAGCGAATTCCTCGACCGGAACAAGAAAAAGGGCTCTCTGGCCGCGCTTCTCCTTTTCCTCAAAAGGGGCAAGGGCCTCGGCCCCTTCCTCGCGATGGCGATGGTGCTGGGCGCGATCTTCATCCTG
>DATLOS010000090.1:0-2477 GCA_035536155.1 Elusimicrobiota bacterium | reverse complement strand
CGATCCCTCCGACTCCCTCGTCGATGCCTCCGCTGCCGAAGCCGCCCACCGGCCCGCTTCCGGCGCCGCCCCCCAAGCCGCTCACGGGCGCGCTTCCGCCTCTTCCGGCGCCGCCGCCCCCGAAGCCGCCGACGTCGTCGCCGCCCATTCTGACCCCGCCGCAGCCGATCTCCGCCGCGCCGCCCCCGCCTGCGCCCGCGCCCGCTCCGGCGGCCGCCGCGCCGCCCATGACGCCGAACGCAATTCCCGATCGGCGCCAGGACGGCGGAGCTGCCGCTCCGCCGCCGCCGGCGACGGTCACGCCGGCTCCGGAGACGAACGCACCCAAACCCGTGCCGCCCCCGCCGGTGAAGATCCCCGCGGGCACGCCGAAGGAGCAGATCCGGCGGGTGGCGTTTCTCCACGGCGCGGAGCAGACGGCCAACTGTTACCGCTTCGCGGCCTTCTTCGAGGACGTGGCGCTGAAGGTGTCCAAGAAGCCGCTCTACGTCGAGCGGGCCCTTCTCCTGGAGATCGCGCCGGACCAGACCTCGACCACGGTGCTCGGCCAGGTGATGAAGTCGGGCGCCGTGGCCATCTTCGGCTTCCTGGAGGGGATGCGGCCGGTGCAGCGCAAGGACCTGCAGGAGCTCTTCGAGAAGTCGAACCTCTTCTTTCGCACCATAGCGCCCGAGGATGCCGAGAAGCGCGCCGCGGCCATCGACCTGGTCGTGGACATCATGCTTCTCTAAGTGCCGGACCTCGGGGGTCCAAAGCTCGCAGAGGCCTGGGCCGAAGGGCCGGGGTTGGATCTTTGAGCGGCTCGATATAGTCGAGCCGTGCTGCGCTCCTTATCGCTGATCGCGCTCTTGGCCGCGCCCGCCGCGGCGCAGGACCTGCGCCTTCCCGAGAGCGCGATCCCCGGGGCGCCTGGAGTATTCGGGGGCCGGCGGGGAAACTTCGGACAGCCCCAGCGCCAGCCGCAGCCCCAGCCCCAGGCGGCCGCGGTGGCCAATCCGCCGCCCCGCGTGCGCATAGAAGAAGTGGACGCGGCCATTGTGCGCGGCCGCGCCTACCTGGCCGACAAGGGCACGAAGTACGACGACGCCGCCTCCTATTGGGGCGACATGACCTACGAGAACCTCAAGAACCGCAACGCCTACGTCGCGGTCTCGGCTCTCGTGGCCGAGGCCCTGCGCGGCTCCCCGGTCGCGGCGGAGCGGGAGGCCGCCGCCAAGGCCTCCGACTACGTGCGCAAGCGCGCCGCCGAGGACTACCCGCGCGCCGAGGGCGGCGTCTTGTTCTCGCCCTACCGCATGAGCTACGGGCTCATGGAGCTCTTGAGCCAGGAGAAGTCGCCCGAGCGCGACGCGCAGGTGAAGCGTTTGCTCGAGGAGATCTCGACGATCACCGTCCTCCCGCAGGGCCTGCGCTACTCGACGGGCGAGTGCTCCGGCCAAGACGACGCGAACTTCCAGCTGGCGCTGTTGTCGCTGGCGGTGTCGAAAGCCCAGGCGGCCGGCTTCAAGGTTCCGAAGGTGGGCGCGGGCGAGACCGCCAGGGATCTCAACGTCGCGCTGGCCCAGCGCATGGGCGCGGCCAACGGCTACTACACCGGGAGCAAGACCGCGAGCGAAGTGAACCGCGCCGGGCGCTCGCCGCTCTGCGAGCTGGCCCGCCTGGAGGCGGGCTGCGAGGGCGGCGGCCCCAAGGCGCTCCGCGCCGCCCAGGACAACTTCACCGCGCGCACGCCGGAGCTCGTCAACCTGCAGAAGTTCGGCGACCAGTTCTGGAGCGTCCAGGACTGCAAGGGCAGGACCGTCAGCACGCCGCATAACCCCGGCAACGAGCAGCTCGCCACCTACTTCGTCCTCTTCGGCTTCTACTGGCAGGCGAAGTCGCTGGCCAAGTCGGGGCCGCTCGAGGCCGAGGATTCCTACCATCGCTTGGGCGCGGCCTTGGTCAAGATGCAGAGCGCCGACGGCTGGTGGGAGGACAACCCCACCTACGCCGGCAAGAGCTACGGCACCGCGAGCGCGGTGGTCACTCTTCTCGAAGTCCGCGCCGGCCTGGAGCGCGCCAAGGCCGAGCGCGAGAAGGCGCAGCCGCCCACCGGACCCTGAGCGGGCGCCCCGCCCGCCGATCGGGAACTTCCGCGCCGCCCGCGGTGTCGTATGAGCCGAGGACGCGAGGAGGACGGCTATGAACCAAAAGGGCATGATCCAGGCGGGGCTTGCGGTCGCGGCGGCGGGGGCCATGGGCGTGTTCGCGATGGGGCGCGGTGCTCCCGCGGCGAAGCTCGCCTCGAGCCTCAACATGCGCGGGCTGGTCGGCTCGGGCAAGGGCGCGGGAGCGGCTTTTGACGGCCTGGCTCAATTCTCCGGAGCGGCCGGGGGCTCGAGTCTCGCGGAGGGCGGCCTCATCGGAGCGCGAGCCCTCAAAGCGAGCCCCGCGGCGCCCGCGTCGGTGCGCAAGATCGTCCGCGCGGCGACGCTTTC
>DATLOS010000089.1:0-6564 GCA_035536155.1 Elusimicrobiota bacterium | reverse complement strand
TCGGCGGCAACCTGACCAAGATCTTCGACCGCATCGTGGAGAACATCCGCGAGGAAGGCCGCCTGGAGGAAAAAGCCCAGGCGCTCACCGCCCAGCAGCGCATCCAGTCCATCGTGGTCGGCTTCATGCCCTGGGCGATGGTGATCCTCATGTGGTTCTTCCAGCCCGAGGCCATGGCGGACTACTACTTCACGCCCTTGGGCGTGATCACGGTCCTCTTCTGCGCGGTGTGGATGACGATCGGCATGGGCATCGTGCGCAAGCTCGCCGACATCCAGGTCTAATGCCATGAGCCAAAACGGGATGCAGATCTTCCTCTTCGTCGTCGGGATCGTCGGCTCGATGGGCGTCTTCACGTTCGTCCAGCGCCTGCTGGCGCCGCCCCAGGAGGACGCGAACTCCCTGGCGCGCCTGGCGCCCAAGGGGCCGGGCGAGGCCTCGCCCTTCGAGTCCCTCAACGCCAACGGCGGCTTCATCGACCGCCTCGACATCTTCTTCATCTACAGCCTGCGCATGGGCGAGCGCCTCGAGGAGATGCACATGCTCCTGGGCAAGCCGGAGAAGCCCACGCCCCTCAACCTCCTCCACCTCAAGGAGATCGTCGCGGCGATGAGCGCGGCCTTCGTCTACTTCATGATGGAGGACTGGAAGCTCGCCCTCATCGTGGCGCCGATCGCATTCTTCATCCCGGACTTCATCTATAAGGGAAAGATTGAGGAGCGCCAGCGCGAGATCATCCGCAACTTCCCCGCGCTGGTGGACCTGGCCGCCCTCACCATCGAGTCCGGCCTCGACTACATGACCGCCTTCGAGCGCATCATCCAGTCGGCGACGAAGAAGACCGAGCTGGAAAAGGAGATGGAGCGCACCATCAACGAGGTCTCCCTGGGCTACACCCGCCGGGACGCCCTGCGCCGCCTGGCCATGCGCACCGGCCTCCAGGACATCCGCTCCTTCGTCGGCCTCATCATCCAGTCCGACGAGTTGGGAACCAGCCTCGTCGACCTGCTGCGCAACTTCTCCTCGGACATGCGCTTCCGCCGCCTAAACAACGCGGAGAAGGCCGCGGCGCAGGCCTCGACCAAGATGCTCGTGCCCATCTTTTTCTTCATCTTCCCGACCGTGTTCATCCTCATGCTCTCGCCGATGATGAAGAACATCTTCTCGAAGGGAGGACTCGGCTTCTGATGAGCGCGCGCCTGCTCCCGTTGGCCCTCTTCCTCTTCATCGCGGCCGTCCCGGCGTGGGCGCAGCAGAAGGAGGACGCCGCCAAGAAGACGACCCTCGAGGGCCTGTTCCTCGACTTCTCCAAGACCCAGCTCGGTCCTCTCTCCACGCAGGAGGCGCAGAAGAAGTACCTCTACACCATCCAGCTGGAGAAGTCGCGCATCATGCACAAGCTCCTGCACGTGGTCTACGAGAACGCCTACGACCTCTACCAGGAGGGGGACTTCGAGGGCTCGCGCGAGCTGACGGGCCGCATCCTGACCATGGACCCCGACTTCCAGGACGCGGTGATCCTCAACCGCGCCGCCGTCGAGCTGCGCGGCACCGCCCGGCCCGGCATGTCCGAGCGAAAGCTCGTCGAGGACCGCTTCGAGGAGGGCATGGCCCTCTACCGGCAGGGCCGCCTGGTCGAGGCGTCCCAGCGCTGGGAGGAGTCGGTCAAGCTCTCCCCGGGAAACCTCAAGGCGCGCTATTGGCTCAAGAAGGTGCGCGGCGAGCTCGCCGACGAGCACTTCCGCCGCGGCCAGAAGTCCTATCGCCAGCACCTCCTGCGCGAGGCGCTCGACGAGTGGTACTCGGCCCTGGTGCTCAACCCGAAGTACCCGCGCCTCGTCGGCGTCATCTCCAAGGCCGAGGCCGAGCTCCGCCGTCAGGAGGCCAACGAGAAGCTCCAGCGGGCCCTCGCCCTCTACGGGCAGGGGCAGACGCAGGAGTCGTTGAAGCTCCTCGACGAGGTCCTCCAGATCGAGCCGGGAGAGGCGAAGGCGCAGAAGCTGATCTCCGAGATCCGGCTCGAGATCGCCAACCAGTACGTCGCCCAGGGCCGCCAGCTCTACCACGGGCGCAAGTACGACGAGGCGATCAAGGAGTGGAACAAGGCCGTCGAGTTCGGCTACGACCCGCGCCGCGCCAACATGCTCGTGGCCCGGGCCAAGGATCAGAAGCGCCGCGAGGCGGAGGCCGAGGCGGCTCGCCAGAGGGCCGCGGAGGAAGCGCGGGTCCGGGCGGAGGAGGAGGCCAAGCGGAAGGCGGACGAGGAGGCCAAGCGGCGGGCGGAGGAGGAGGAGGCCAAGAAGAAGCAGCTCGAGGCCGAGCCGCCCGACGTCAAGAACCAGCCCGCGCCCGCCACGAGCGAGGACAACAAGCGCAGCGCCGTGGCGCACTACACCACCGGCATCGTCGCCTTCCAGAAGGGGGACTACTCCAAGGCCCGCGACGAGTGGATGCTCTGCAAGCAGCTGGATCCGACCAATATCGACTGCAACGAGGGCTTGAAGAAGGTCGACAAGACCTACGGGGACACGCCGTGAGGACGCTGGCCCTCGCGCTCGGGCTCGCCCTCGTCCTGGGGGCGGGCGCCCAGGCCCGCGCTCCCAAGGTCAAGCCCTCCGCGGAGCCCGAGCCCGCCGCCGCTCCGGATTCCGGCCGCGCCGAGATCGTCCGCAAGCTCTGGAAGCTGGGGCTGGGCTACTTCGCCTCCGGGGACGCCGAGCTGGCCCGCGTGCAGTGGTCGGCATGCGCCGAGCTCGACCCCGAGAACGAGGAGTGCCGGCAGGCGCTCAAGGGCTTGGACCACGTGTCGCTTGCGCGGACCGCCCCGGCCGTCGAGGCCGCGCCGCCGCCGCGCGTCCCGTTGAAGCCGCTTCCGCGCTTCGCGCCGGCCAAGCCCTCGGGCAAGGCACGGGTCCCGGCCGCGCCCTCCACGGTGGCGCTGGCTCCTGCCCAGGCTCCGGCGCTCGCCCCTTCCGGCCGCGTCATGGGCGCCCAGGAGGCGGAGCTCCGCGCCCGGGCGGCCGCCGACCGGCGCGAGCGCGAGGCTCTCCAGCACCAGGCGCAGGGGCTCGCCGCCGTCGCCCGCGGCGAGTTCGACAAGGCCCGCGAGGAGTTCTCCGCCTGCGTGAGCATCAACCCAAAGGAGCCGGAGTGCGCCAGCAGCCTCATCCGCTTGACGGCCGTCAAGCCCCCGGCCGGCGAACGCAATTCCAATATCGCCGCCGGGACAGCCCCTAGTACGGGGGCCGCCGCGCCTGTCAAGGACGCGCCGGCGCCTGTCGTCGTCTCCGCCGATGCGCGGCGCGCGGCGGTCCACCATTGGAACGAGGGCATCGGCTACTTCCAGCGCGGAGATTTCGCCAAGGCGAAGCAGGAGTGGTCGCAGTGCTCCCAGTCCGATCCCACGAACCTCGACTGCCAGACCGGCCTCCAGCGCATCGACCTCTCGGGAGGGGGGAGGTGAGCGGAGAGGGGCCCGCCCCCGCGGGCACCCAGGCGCCGCCTTCCCCGCCGCGCGCGGAGGAATCGGACTCCCTCCCCGCGGGCCTCTGGATCGGGACTTTCGTATTCGCGCTCCTCGCCGCCGGCGCCCTGGCCGTGAGCATCCATCTCGGCCGCAGCGTCATCGTCGACTCCGCCAACAAGCAGATCGAGAAGGCGGCGGTCGAGTCGAAGGACCGCCCGCCCGAGGCGGCGCCCGCCCAGCCCGCGACGCAGGCCCAGGCCGACGCGGCGCAGCTCTGGCGGGCCGGCATCGTGGCTTACCAGAAAGGCGACGTCGCCGGGGCGCGCGACTACTGGACGCGCTGCCAGCAAGCCGACCCGTCGAGCGAGAATTGCGCCACCGGCTTGGCCAAGCTGGACGCTCCCGCGCCCGCCGCGCAGCCCGCCTCGAACCCGTACTCCAGGAACCGAGTCCGGTGAAGCTCGCCTCCAAGTGGTTCCTGTGGTACCTGGGCATCGGCGTCTACGTGATGTTCCTGGGCGGGATCTTCTACTACAACCTCTTCAAGTGGACCTTCGACGAGAAACTCAAGCAGCAGGCCATCGACCTGGTCAAGGCCTACGCCTACCAGCTCATCAAGGGCTTGAACGCGCGGCAATCCGTCATCAGCATGGACGAGTACGACATCATCTCCACGCACCTCTCGAAGGATGAGCGCGTGGCGTCCCTGGTCTACCTGAATCGCTACGGCGAGGTGCGCTGGTTCAAGGACCCGAGCCTGATCGGCAAGCCCTTCGACGAGTTCACCAAGACCGTGCCGCTGCCGACGGACGCGATCGAGCAGGCCTACGTGTCCAAGACCCCGAAGGTGCGGGCCGTGCAGGACCAGCCGCTCTACGAGATCGCGATCCCGCTCGCGGTGCGCGGCGAGGTCGTGGGCATCATGGACCTCCAGGTCTCGCGCGAGGGCGTGAAGGAGGTGATCGCCCAGGCGATGAACAAGTACATCCTGGGCGCGGCCGGGGTGCTGTTCCTATTGGGGATACCGCTCTATTTCTTCCTGCACCATTTCGTGATAAACCCGCTTACGCACCTGCGGGACGCCGTCGAGGCCATATCCTTCAAGAACCTGGACCTCAAGTTCCCGGAGCGCAAGGACGAGATCGGGGACCTCGCGTCGATGCTCCAGGTATTTCTGCAGAAGGTGAAGGCCGACCGCGCCAACGCGATCGTCAAGGAGAAGCAGCGCGGCGTCGCCGAGCAGCGCTGGTGGCAGTCGATCCTGATGACGATCGTCTCGAAGAACCACAAGGCCATCGTCGTCGACGAGGACAACAGCGTCCTCTACACCAACTTCCCCGTGATGCCCAGCGCCGACCCCAACCAGCGCCTGCACCTCTTGGACGTGATCGACAACCAGCAGCAGGACGTGCTGCGCTTGGTCGGCGTCGCCCTGGACCGGCCCAACCAGGTCGTGGAGACCGATACGACCTTCAAATCGGAGGCGTGCCACGTGCGCGCGGTGCATCTGGAGGAGGAGGGGGAACTGCGCCGGACCCTGATCCTCTTTGAGCCTAAGCGGGCCGTCGCTATAGGGTAAGCGCGCTTCCTTGCGAAATAACGATATACTTGCTACATACTGGGAGTCCCAGACGTAGCCCTATTAAGGGGGAGCACTCATGAGCTATCGCATTCGCCGCATCGATCCTTTCTGGATGCCCCATCCCGCGGTGCTGGTGATCGCGGCGATCGGGCTGGTCGTCGGCCTCTTCGGCTACGAGAAGGGGAGCACCCCGCTCTCGCTCATCGGCGGCGTGGCCATGGGCGGCGGCGTGCTGGTCGCGACGCGGCCGGCCGTCTCCGCGGTGCTGGGGACGCTGGGCGTGTTCGGCGGCCTGGTCACCTTCGTGATCATGCCCAACCCCAACCTGGCCACCCTCTCCCTCATGTGGCGGCTGGTGTCGACCGTGTTCTTCGCCCTGCTCTACATGGTCCTGATGGACGCCCTCATCCTGGTGATCGCGGCGCTCTACAACTTCTTCGGCGGCGCCATGAACCTCGGCGGGATCAGCTTGGATATCGAGGAGAGCGGCGACTCGGCGGAGGGCTAGAGCCGGATGCGGATCAACCTCGTCTGCGCCTCCCGCGACCCGAACCGCGCCGGCGTGCTCCTGGAGGCGCTCGGGCGCAACGGGTTCTCCCTGACGGTCGTGCAGAGGGCGAAGGAGGTGCAGAACCTCCTGGCGCAGCGGGGCTGCGACCTCCTGGTCGTGGGCCAGCACCTCATCGACGAGGAGGGCTTGAACCTCGTCAAGGCGCTTCGCTCGCGGGGCCAGACCCGCCACCTCGCCATCGTGGCGCTCCTCGAGCACGCCGCGACCGCGCCGGCGCCGCAGAGCGACCCCGCGCGGCGGCTCGCCGGGGGCTTCATCTCCGCTTCCGGGCAGATGCGCCTCCAGGCCCCCGCGGCCCCGCCGGCCCCGGCCGTGTCGGGGAAGGCTTCCGTGCGCCTCTCTTTCTTCCAGGCCGGCGCCGACGAGTGCCTGAGCCTCGACCAGGACGTCGCGGAGTGCCTGGCCCGCATTAAGGCTGTGCTCCACCGCACCATGTCGAAGCCCCAAGAGGAGATCCTCAAGATGGGGCCGATCGACTTGAACCTCACCAGCTATACCCTGCGGGTCAGCGGCAAGGACGTCCCGCTCACCTCGAAGGAACTGGACCTGCTTTACGTCTTCCTGAGCTCGCCCAACCGCGTGCTCAGCCGGCCGTACCTCATCGAGCGCGTCTGGGGCTACAACTACTTCGGCTCCCCGCGCACCGTCGACGTGCACGTGCGGCGCCTGCGCGAGAAGCTGGGCAAGGCGGCGCGCTACATCACCACCGTCCCCTGCGTGGGCTACAAGCTCGTCCCTCCGGGAGCGGAGGGCTAGGAGAGAGATCATGACCGGGAAAGAGTCCGTGAAGCTCCTCGTGATCGACGACGACGCCCACCTGCGCGAGAGCCTCGCGGAGGTCCTGGAGCTCGACGGGTTCGAGTGCCACCAGGCGGGAGCGGCCAAGGAAGGCATCGCCGCCGCCCAGAAGCTCGAGCCGGAAGTCGTGATCATGGACATCCAGCT
>DATLOS010000088.1:0-5148 GCA_035536155.1 Elusimicrobiota bacterium | reverse complement strand
TCCTATCCTAGCAAAAGAGCGGCGGCGTCCTCCGGGGACAGGCGCGGAGGCTCGAGCCGGGCGCCCGGGAGCTCGTCGCGCAGGCGCGCGGCAAATAGCGCACGAAAGCGCGCGTCGGCCAGCATCCCCCCCGCCCAGGAGACCCGCGCGCGCGGCAGCCGCACGGCCCGGGCCGCCCGCGCGGCTTGGCGGGCCAAGTGGCCGGCGGCTTCCGCCAGGATGGCGCGCGCGCGCCGGTCGCGGGCCGCGCGGCTCAGCACCGAGCGCGCGAGCGACGCGATCGCGGGCACCGCGTCGGGGCGCCGCGCCCAGCGCAGGGCGAAAGGCTCCGGCCTCGCGCGCAGCCATTGCCGGCCGATCCAGAAAGCCGAGCCTTCGTCGCCCAGGAGCGGGCCCAAGCCGCCGACGCGGGCGCTGCGGCGGCCCGCGCGGGCGAAGGCCGCCGAGCCGGTCCCCGAGACGACGAGGACCCCGTCCTCGGGCCCCAAGGCGCCCCACCAGGCGAGCTCCATGTCCGAGAGCACGCGCACCCGCCGGGCGAAGGGCGCCAGGGCGCGGGTGGCGCGGCGGCGCTGGGCCGGGTCCCACACGCCGCGCGCGCCCACGACCAGGGCGTCGGCCCGGGCGAGGCGCAAGCGCGCGAAAAGGGCGCGGACCGCGGCGGAGAGATCCCCCGTGGAGCGCACGCGCGCGCGGCGCTTATGGCCGTCCCGCGCCAAGCAGGCGCGCACCCAGGTCCCGCCCGCGTCGACGCCGACGATCCCGGCCGCCGTCATTTCGACGGCTTGTAGTTGGGGGCCTGCCGCTCCTCGGCTTGGACCTTGATGAGGGCCTGCTCGAGGGCGCGGGTCCAGCTCACGGCGCTCTCGCGGATGTCCGAGGAGGCCTTGGGGTCGAGCATCTGCGCGATCAGGCCCTCGACGAGCTTGCGCCGGGTGATGGGGCTGGCGTCGAGCCGGACCTCGAGGCGCCGGCTGCGGTCCTGGCCTTTCTCCGCCGGGGCCAAGCGGGCCTCGAGAACGCCGACGGGGATCGCCTTGGTGGGCTTGAGGTCGTAGGAATCGAGCCGGAGGATGTCGCGCGGGAAGCGCGCGCGGTAGGCATGTCCCCCGATGTCCACGGTGAGATAGGCCTGGGAGACGCCGAAGACGTTGCGCGTGGGGTTGAGGCGGTAGATCCCGGGCTCGACACGGAAGAGCGACGTCTGCCCGGGCGGAAGGCTCAGGCGGTACTCCTCCTGCTCCGACTCGAAGTTGATCGCGAGGCGGCCGTCCTTGGTCTCGCCGGTCGGGGTGACGATCCGGGCGCCCAGGATGACGGCCGAAAATCCCAGAGAGGAGTTCCCGTAGCGCTCGGGAGCGGTGCCCCGGCAGCCGGCGCAGACGAGCAGGGCCGCCGTCAACGCGGCGCGTTTCATCATCGTCATGATGCTAGCAAATCAGTACCGGAGGTTGCCGAGCTCGGTGCCCGGATAGTAGGCCTGCAGGATGTCCTGGTACGACTGCCCGGCCTCGGCGCGCCCCATCGCCCCCGACTGGCACATGCCGACGCCGTGCCCCCAGCCTCCCCCGTAGAAGACGAAGTAGGCCGGCCGCCCGCTCGGGTCGCGGTCCGTCTCCATCAGGAAGAGGGCGCTGCGCTGGGAGCCGATGCCGAGGAGGCCGCGGATCTTGAGCTCCGACGACACGGTGGCGGTCCGCTGCGAGCCGCGAATCTGCATGGAGTTGACGTGGCCGGAGACGGAGCGGGTGAGCGCCACGATCGCCTTGAGCCGCCCGACGTGGAGAGCCTTGTCTAAGCGGGTCTCGAGCTCGGCGGCGGGCACGATCCGGGTCCAGCGGAAATGCGAGGCGTGCACGAAGGAGGAGGTGCGGCAGTAGGCGGCCGGACGCCCCCGCAGCCAGCGCCGGAGCTCCCAGGGCGAGCGCGGGGCGTGGAGATCGGGGCCGTCCGGGAGGCTGCGCCAGTAGGGGACGTTCCCCCAGCCGGAGATCTCCCCCCCGCTCTGGGAGTGGCCGCCGCAGTTCGAGGCGAAGAGCAGGTAAGCGACTTGGCCGAGGTAGGTGGCGACCCGTCCCCGCGTGGAGTCGACCACGGTGCGGGAGCGGCCGGTCTCGAGGTTGACGCCGGAGTAGACCTGGCAGTGCTGGCCGTCGCAGAGGTCGAAGCCGTCCTTGTGGTGGCGGTGGAGGGTGTCCTTGAGATACAGGGCGTGGGTGCGCGCGACCACGGCCTGGGCCTTGAGCGCCTCGAGCGGAGAGCCGATCGGCATCTCCGCCGCGAGGACGCCGTGCGTGTAGCTCTCCAGGTCCACGCGGTCGACGAGACCGAGGCCGCGCCTGGGCAGCAGCTCGATCTCCAGCTGGCCGCGCAGGCGCTTGCTCGCCTCGGGGTTGTCGTTGGGCGCCGCGGTCCAGATGCCGGCGCGCGGGTCCTCGGGGACCAGGACGAGGGCCTTGGCGACGCTGAGGGTGCGGCCCTGGGGCCCGCGCAGGTCGATGCGGCGGCCTTTCTTGCCGGAGGCCGCGAGCGCTTTCCAGGGGTGCCCCGCCTCGCCGCGGCCGAGGACCTTCCCGGTCTTCGCGTCGGCGATGGAGAAGGCCGAGGTGCAGGAGAACTGGAACGACTTGCGCGGGATCGGCTTGCCCAGGGGACCGGCTCCGATCCCCACGCGCAGGATGGGCGCTCGGCCCTCCGCCGGGGGAGCCATCGGCTGGGCCGCCTCGACGGGCGCCTCCGCGGGCGTCTCGGGCGCCGGGGCCGGCGCGGGGGACGGCCGCGCGCCTTTGAGGCGCAAGGTCGACTCCAGGCGGCGCAGGTCGGGGTTCGCGGTGTCCACGTTCATCAGACGGTGCAGCTGCGTCAGCGCCTCCGAGAGGCGGCCGGCCTTGACCAAGTTGGTCACCAGGCGCCGCCGGGCCTGGACGAAGTAGGAGTCCCCGAAGGCGGCGTCCTTGTAGGCGTCGGCCGCCTTGCTCGGCTCCCCGGCGGACTCGTGGGCCTTGCCCAGCCAGTAGTGGGCCACCGTCAGCCCCGGGTCGGCGCGCACGGCCTCCTCGAAGGCGTGGATGGACTCCGGATAGCGCTTGAGCTCGAGCTCGGCCCGGCCCTCGGCGATCCAGGCGAAGGCCGGAGTGCCGCTCGACGACAGGACCGGCGTCACCGCGGCGAGGGCGGAGAGCGCGCTGGAGCGCGAGAGCTCGGCCTCGGCCAGGGCGACGCGGATCTCGGGGTCCTGGCCGGAGAGCGCGATCGCCTTCCGCAGCCACTGGGCCGCCTTCTCCGGCTCCCCCAGTTCGGACAGGACCACGGCGCCGTCGAGCCAGGCCTCGAGCGACGCGGGCGAGGAGGAGGCGTCCTTGCGGTAGGCCTCCACGGCGTTGGAGAGCTGGCCCGCGAAATAGAAGCGGTTCCCCTTCTGCGTCCAGGAGGAGCCTGCGCCAGGCGCCGGCTCCGCGAGCGCGGTTCCGGCATAGGCGAGAAGAGCGCTTAAAACGAGAAGTTTCGATCTCACGTTACGAGGCGCCTATTTGCGCGCCGCGCTCATGGGACCTTGTCTTCCCAGGCGTAAATCTTGTCCTGCGCCGTGCGCGCCCCCGGAGAGCCGGGCGCCAAGACGAGATAGCGCTTCATCTCGGCCACCGCGCCGGCGTAGTCGCGCGTCTCGGCCAAGACCAGAGCGCGGTTGTAGCGGCCCTCGGGCCACCACGGGGACAGCGCCAGGCCCCGCGCGTAGAGGTCGGCGGCGTCGCGGAAGCGCTTCTCCTCGACCGCCGTCTCCGCCTTGATCTTGAAGCGCCTCGTCTCCTCGGGGATCTCCGGCTTGATGGCGGCCTCCCGATACGCTCGAGAGACTTTCTCGAAGTCCGCCTGCTGCTGCGCCGCGCGCGCCCGCTCGGCGGCCGCCTCGGCCACGGCGTCGCCTCCGCGCCGCGCTTCCTCTTTCAAGGCGTAGATGGCCTGAGCGAGCTTCGGCGCCCAGGTCTGTCCGTTTCGGTAGCGATAGAGCTCGTACTCCTCCAGCTTGAGCGTCTCGAGGACGTCCGACGCCCCGCGGCTGGTCACGGCCCCGTAGCGGACGACCAGCGACTCGAGAGGGAGTTGGATGTCGGCCCGCCCGTCGCAGGCGATGATGAGCTTCTTGTCGGCGACGCTCAGCCCTCTGACCGAATCGTATTTCCGGCCTTTGCCGTCGAGGTGCCCGCCCGTGAAGGCCTTGAGGATCTCGCGGGCTTCGAGCGGCGAGACCGATGCCGCCTCGGCGGCCCCGGGCTCGTATACCGCGTTCTCCACGCAGCCGGAGGCCGCGGCCGCGGCTAGGACGATAAAGACGAGCTTTCGGGAGAAAGCGCGGGGCGGGAGGAGAGGGATGGAGCGGGCGATGGGAATCGAACCCACGTCTAGAGCTTGGGAAGCTCCCATTCTACCATTGAACTACGCCCGCGATGGACGTCGAGCAAAGTATAGCAGATTGGACGGGGCCGTCCAGAAGCGGCCGCCTATTTCCGGGCGGCGCCTGCGCCGAGGACCGCATCGGCGGCCTTCTCCAAGGCCGCGAAGGCGTCGCCGGAAAGCCGGATGAGGACGGCCCGCCGTCCAGCCGCCTCCAAGGCCTGGAAGTCGCCGATGGCCTGCGCCGCGACCAGCTGCTCGAAGCCGTAGGGCGAGCCCGCGATGGGAAGGGGCGTCTCCTTCTCGCGCATCACCAGGATGAAGACGCCGTTGTTTCCCCCGCCCTTGTGGAGCTGGCCGGTGGAGTGCAGGTAGCGCGGGCCGTAGCCCAGCTGGACGGCCGCGCCGCCCAGCGCTTCGGCCATGGCGCGGCGGAGCTCGTCCAGGGGCTCGTCGAATTCTCCCTCCGAGGGCAGGTAGGCGAGGAGCGCTCCATAGTCGCCCGGCTTCGCGGCGAGCAGCGCGCCCAGCTCCTTGGCCGGACAAGCGGAGGAGAAGCTCAGGGACGCCGCGCCGACCTTGGCTTGGGACGGGGGCTCCGGAAGCTTTCCGGTCTTCGCGAGCGCCTCCAGGACGGCCTTGGTGCGGTCCTTGGCGCTCTGCACGTCCGGCTGATCGAAGGGGTCGATGCCCATGCAGTGCCCCAGCACGGCGGTGGCGAACTCCCAGCGGAAGAACTCGGCGCCGAGGTCCAGG
>DATLOS010000087.1:0-3694 GCA_035536155.1 Elusimicrobiota bacterium | reverse complement strand
AAGTTTTATGTGAGGCGGCCGAGGCGGAAATAGACGAACCGCTGCTCCGTCCGCCAGGGCGTGACGTGGGTCTCGCGCCGGACCTCTAGGAGCGCGAAGCCCGTCCCGAGCTCCGCCTGGATGCTGCGCTCGTCGTGACGCAGGACCTCGAGCCCGCTGCACTTGGGCGGGCCGTCCGTCGCGAAGGTGGCGAGGATCGCCGTGCCGCCCGGCGCCAGGCTCCGCTCCAACGCCGCGACGTAGGCGCGCCGCTCCTCGGGCGCGGTCATGAAGTGGAATACGGCCCGGTCGTGCCACAGCCCGAAGGGCCTCTTGGGCGCGAAGGCGGCCACGTCCGACTCGATCCACTCGACCTCGGCGGCCCGGCTCCCCAGGCGCGCGCGGCTTCGCTCCAGCGCGTTGCCGGCGATGTCCAGCACCGCGAGGCGGGAGTAGCCGAGCTCGAGAAGGGAATCGACCAAGGTCGACGCCCCGCCGCCCACGTCGACGATCCCGGCGTCCTTGGCGACGCTCGAGGCGGCGATCAGCTCGAGCGAGACGTCGAGCCGCGGCCGGTACCAGCTCACCTCGTCGGGAGCCCGCTCCTCGTAGACCTTCCTCCAATGCGCTTGCCGGCCCATCGGGCGCGACTCTAGCACAAAACCCGCGCCCGCGACGCGCGGCCCGGCTCAGCGCCTCGAGAGCAGCGCCGCCGCTGCGTCCCCGAGACCGGGGTTCGGGAGCAGCCACGCGGCGACGGCGATCGCCGCCGCCGCGCCCCACCAGCCCGCGACGGCCGCCAGCACGGCGAGCACGACGCCCGCGCCCATCGCCGCCGCCCGGAGGAAGCCCCGATCCGCGCGGGCTCCGATCGCCTGGCCGACGAGGAGGACGTCCGGCGACCCGCGCAGGCGCGCCAGCGGAGAGCGCGTTAGCGACTCGAGCCGGACCGTGACCGTGGCGTTTCCGCCGCGGGTCGAGGCCCGGCGGATGCCGAGGCGCACCGAGTCCCCGACCTGGCGGTGGTCCAAGGCGTCATAGAGGTCGTCGTAGGTGCGCACCGGCTGGCCGTCGATCGCCACGATCGCGTCGCCGATGATGTAGCGGTCGCGCAGCTCCTGGATGCCGGTCAAGCCGGCCTTCGCCGCCGGAGTCCCCGGATACACCTCGCGCACCACCACGCCGGGAAGCGTGATGCCCAAGGCCATCTTCTGCTCCTCGCTGAAGACCGAGAGGCCGAGCGTGGGGTGGTCGGCGTTGCCGCCGGCGCCGAGCAGGCGGGCGACGACGTTCTGGATCGTGTTGATCGGGACCGCGAAGCCCACGCCCACGTTGCCCCCGCCTCCCCCGTTGAGGATCATCGTGTTCATGCCCATGAGCCGGGCCTCGGAGTCCAGGAGCGGCCCGCCGGAGCTGCCGGGGTTGATGGAGGCGCTGGTCTGGATCATCCCTTGGATCGTGGCCCCGTTGTCTTCGCCCATCTTGCGGTTCAGGGCGCTCACCACGCCCGTCGTCAGGGTATGGTTGAGCCCGAAGGGGCTGCCGATCGCGATGGCCTTCTGCCCGACCCGGAGGCCGCCGGAATCGCCCCTCTCGATGGGCACGAGCTTGTCGAGCGAGTCGGAGACCTTGAGCACGGCGATGTCCTTG
This sequence comes from Elusimicrobiota bacterium, assembly GCA_035536155.1. Classification (GTDB taxonomy): domain Bacteria; phylum Elusimicrobiota; class Elusimicrobia; order UBA1565; family UBA1565; genus DATLOS01. The sequence continues at coordinate 2,065 of DATLOS010000087.1, read as the reverse complement.
CGCGGATCCCCGCCCACGAAGCGCGCTTCCACCTCGCTGCCGTCCTTCAAGGTGACCATGAAGGCGTCTCCGTTGGCCGCCACGTGGAAATTCGTCACGATGTGGCCTTCCTTGTCCCATACGAACCCGGAGCCCTTGCCCTTGGGGACGAGCTCCATGCCTTGCCAGGTCCTGGCCGCGGCCAGGTTGGTGATGGCCACCACGGAGGGGGCCGCGCGCTCGAAGACCTCGACGTTGTTGCGCTCCTCGTCGAGAAGCCTCGCGCCGGGCTTGGCCTGGGCGCCGGAGTCGGCGTTCGCGTTCCCGCCGCCGAATCCCCAGCCCGCCGTAGGGATGATGCGCGGGGCCGCATCGGACCCGTTTCCGATCAGCTTCTGCCCCAGCAGGCGCGAGATGACCTCCATGCCGGCATTCTGCGCGACCTCCAGCGTGCTGTCCACGGAGCGCATCGCGCCGAGGCCGGCCTGGACGGCGCCGCCCATGGCGGAGAGGCCCTTCGCCGGGACGGCGAATTTCCCCTCGGGATTCGGGGCCTGCTTCTGGTCCGCGTCCGAGCGCGAGCCGGCGTCCGACGCCATGGCGGGCGACGGCGCGACCCCCGCCGCGACCTGCGCGGGCCGCCCCGCGGGAAGCGCCGTCGGGAGCTGAGAAGGCATCACGAAGGAGACGGGCTGGACCACGGCCTCCGCCCCGACCGGCGCGCTCTGCGCCGAGACCCATTGCGTCCCGCTCAGGCCCGCCCCGAGCTCCGGCGATCCGCCGGGCATGACCAGCGCCGGCGCCAGCGAGACCGTCTCCACGGAGTAGCCGGCGTTCTGTCCCGAGAAGCCGCGTCCGGCGGTCTCCGGCCCGGAGACGGACCGGACCGCCGTCCCCGCGGCGAAAGCTCCGGGGGCCGGCCACGTCAACGCGGCGACGAGCGTCACGGCAAGGGGCTTCTTGGTCATCGGGCGCACCTCATCTTCGAAGTATAAGCGCCCAAGCGCGCGGCGGTTGGGCCCACTGGTGAGCCCCAGCGGGGACGGAATGCCTAAGAGAATCTAGGCCTAGCGGACCGGGACCGCCTGCACGGTGACGTTGGGCTGCGCGCGGATGTCGACCTCGCTGTCCGGGACGTAGAAGTTCACGCCCGGCTTGCCGAATTCGCCCGCCAGCAGGCGCTGGAACGACTGCTCCCAGCGTCCGTTGCCCAGCACGCTAGACAAGGAGAAGCCCGGCCGCTGCACGGCTTGGGCGGCGGGCGCCGACTCCTTGATTCCGAGCGCCTCCGAGCGGGCCTTGCCGAAGTTGGCCGGGGCCAGGTTGCTGAACTCCTTCTGGCTGACGTGCAGCCAGGCCTCGCTGCCCGCCTTGATGCCCTCCTCGAGGATCTTCGCCGCCACGTCCTGCGGCACCCCCTTGGCGAGGTTGTCCCAATAGCGCAGGAAGCACAGGGTGTGGCCGATCATGCCGGTCATCGCCCCGCCGCTGGTGAGGAAGTGGCCGTTGCCCATCAGGTCGCCGGCCACGGTCCCGTTGGAGGCCACGCGCGCGCTCTCGCCTATCTTCTCCTGTAGGGTGAAGGCGTTCGGCCCGTAGAACATGCGCATCCTCCGGATGTCGGCCTCGGGACGGTAGGTCACGGCCGCGATCTGGGAGACGGTGTAGTCGTAGAGCAGCTTCTGCGCCGCGGCGCGGTACTCCTTCGAGCCCGTCGGGGTGCCCGCGGGCACCTTGCCCGCGGCGATCGGGTCGAACTCCATGAAGTCCGGGATCTGCACCGGGACCCAGGTCACGTTGGGCGTGTTCTCGTGCCCGACGTTGATCTGGCGGACGGTATGCCGATCCCCGGTCTTGGGGTCGATGGCCGTAGCCACGCGGCGGATCAGCTTGCCGCCGGTGTTGGCCGTGACCTCGACCGCGATCCAATGCTGCTTCGCCGCGATCGGCTCGCCGCTCGCCGCGTCCTGGTAGACGACGTCCTTCTGCTTGTAGCCCAGCGTCTTGGCGTCGAGGCCGCCGCCGAAGCCCGCGGTGAGGGCGAAGCGCACCGGCGTGCCCAGGGCGATGGGGAGCGTGCCGGGCT
>DATLOS010000086.1:0-3037 GCA_035536155.1 Elusimicrobiota bacterium | reverse complement strand
TGGTCTCGAACCTGCTGCCCATCGGGCCGACCATCGATAAGACGGACTTTCGCACCCTCTTCACCTGGACGTCGGTGGCCCGGGCGCTTCTTATGGCGGCCATCCCGGTGCTCTTCTCCGCCGGTTATCTCTCCTTCGGCGTCCTGGTCATGATCGTGCTGCTTAACCCCTTCTTCCAGAACCTCATGACCAACTCGGACCAGACCGCTCGGGCGATCATCCTGCGCGAGGATCCGAACCTCGTGCGCGAGGGGGCGGCGTTCAAGGAGACCTTCTCGGCCGCCGCCGGCCTCGCCATGCCCTTCGTCGCGGCGTATCTGGTGAGCCTCCTGGTCAGCGTCTTCGGCGATCCGGCCGGCTACGCGGCGGCCTACGGCCTCTACGCGGCGGCCTTGCTCATCGCCATCCCGATCTTCCAGCTCATGGTCCGCGACCCGCGCTACCATGACCCCGCGGTGGCGCAAAAGCCGTCGCGAAATCCTCTCAATATCCTGGAGCCGCTGTGGACGGCGGTCACCGCACCCGCGCGGGCGATCGCTCGTTTCTTGGGCTTGCTGCTCCGGCGCTCCGCGCGCCCGATCGCCGGCTCGGCGTGGGCGCGGCGGTTCGCCATTTTTCTACGGCACCAGGGGTGGCCCGTCGCGGGCTTGCGGCTGTCGCGTCTGCTTCGCTGGCTCCGGGGGCTGCCCGCGTCCGCCGAGGAGACCGCCGCGCGCGCGACGCTGCTGGCCGCCGCCCGGGCGCGGGACGTGGCGCTCGAGACTCTCGGCCCGGTGAAGGCCGTCCGCGAGCGCTTGGCGCGCTTCTTCGACCGCCGCGAGACCACCCAGGGCCTGGCCGCGATCCTGCGCTCGGACACGTTGAGCATACTCATGACCGTCGCCACCATCGAGATGTTCCTCGCGGACGCCATGATGATGGTGCTCATGCCCAACTATATCGTCGACGTGCTCCATCCCCGCCCGGAGCTGGCCTCGATCCCCTTCATCGGCCAGTTCCTGAGCACCAAGGCGGGCATCGGGGGGCTCATGTTCGGCTTGGCCAACATCGGAGCCTTCCTCGCCGCGCGCTGGGTGAGCGGCCCCAAGGGCCAGGAGCGCATCGCGCGGCTCGGCCACCCCCGTCTCTATCACGCGGCGGCGGTCGGTTCGCTCCTTTTCTGGGCAATGATGATCCCGATATACCTGACCCCGCCGGGCGCGGCCGCCGCTCTGCCGCTCTTCTTCGCGAGCCTCGGCGTCTTCCTGGCGATGCAGTTCGCGACCACCTTGCTCCACCGGCCGCTCATGATCTCGATGGCGCAGGTCCAGCGCGCCCAGATCCCGAACGATCGGGCCGGCCGCGTCATCCAGGCCCTGACCATGATCGAAGTCGGCCTCATGGCCTTGGGCAGCCTGCTCGTCGGCCTCATCGTGGACGGGCTGGGAATCTCGACGGCCGTCTTTATCCTGGCCTTCGGCGTCAGCGGCACCGCGATCCTCCAGTGGCTCGCCCCGCGCTGGCTGGGCAAGATCGCTCCCAAGGGCTGGGAGCCCGGCCGCAAGGCCTGATATACTAGCGGGCAGAGATGCCCGAGACCGCTCCATCGCTGCCGGTCGCGAAGATCACCGACCGCTTCCTGGCGTACCTCCTCGACCTCGCCCCGTTCTTCTTCGGCGGCTACGCGACCCTCTACGTCCTCATCGTCCGGGCGCGAATCCTCTCCAACACGGTCCCGGCGTGGCGGAAGGTCGCCGGCGCTTGGATCGGGCTCTATCTCCTCTACCAAGCGCTGGGAAACGTCTCCGGCGGCACGCTCGGCAAGCGGCTCCTCGGGCTCAAGGTCGCCGGCTCGGACGGCGGGCCGTTGGGACCCGCGCGCAGCATCCTGCGTTCTTTGGGCTATCTCCTGAGCACGCCCTTGGCGAACCTGGGCTTCATCCTGGCTCTCTTCGACGCGCGCTCCCGCGCCCTCCACGACCGCCTGGCCGGCAGCGTGGTGCTCGAGGAGCGCGCCAAGCGCCCGGGCGCGGCGCTGGCCAGCGCGCTGCTGTCTCTCGCCGCGCTTCTCGCGCTCGGGGGCGTCAACCTTTGGCAGGCTCTGCTCAAGCCCACGCCGGCCGACCAGGAGGCCGTGCGCAAGGCCCGGGAAGGCCTGCGCATCCTCGCGGCGATGGAGGAGGCCTACCGCGAGCGCGAAGGCCGCTACAGCGACCGCTTGGCCGACCTGGCCAAGACCAGCGGCGACGTGGCCGAGTTCAAGGCCGCGATGGGCGAGCTCTTCGACCCTTACGGCTTTCGCATCGCCGCGGGACCGGGAGCCTACCGGCTGGAAGGGCGGGCCAAGGACTCGCGGCGCAGCGTGGTGTCGCTGGAAGGGCCGCTCGCGGCGCGCTAGCTACAGCTCCGCGAGCGCCCAAGGCCCGACCCGCGCCCTGCGCTTGATCGTGCCGGGCGGATAGAGCGCCTCGAGGTTGCCCAGCTCCTTCGTCGGGGCGGCGACGATCGCGCGGCGATCCGCGCCGGGGAGCGCCTTCATCCCGTTGTCGTCGAGAAAGCGGCCCGCGTAGCGCTGGTCCTTCTCCAGGTGCCGGAACTCCCCCATCCAGTTCGCGAGGTCCACGGGCAGGCGCGCGTAGTAGGGCAGCGCCTGGGGATAGGCCTGATAGGCGACCAGCCGCACCGACAGGCCCTGCGCCCGGGCCTCTCGCGCCCACTCGCCGGCGGTCAAGGATATGGTCTTGGCGCTGAGGACGTCCTGGAGCCGGCCCGCGCCGACGAGGAGGAGCGCGCCTGCCGCGAGCGACAGGGTCCCGGCGCGGATATAGGGCTTCTCCAGGCCGCGCCCCAGGCGCGTGAGCGCGGCGCAGGCGCCGGCCAGGAGCGCCAGCGCGACGGCGGCCGCAAGCGCGGCGGCGGGCGAGAGAGGCAAGGTCTCCTTGGGGACGACGACGGGCGCCAGCGGTGCCAGGATCGCGCCCAAGGCCAGGACGGCCGCCGTCCCGAGCGCCGCGCGGCGGTAGAGCTTCCCGGGCGCGCGGCGCACGCGCGCCGCGGC
>DATLOS010000085.1:0-2024 GCA_035536155.1 Elusimicrobiota bacterium | reverse complement strand
CCTCCTGGCCCAGGCGCGGCGGCTCTTCTACGAGCAGCCGCCCATGGGCCTGCGGGACTACATCACGGCCGACGACCGCCTCGAGTTCGCCGCGATGCGCGCCTTCCTGACGCCGGGCGACCGGGAGCTCGCCCTGCAGCTGCAGCCCGGCTGGGCCGCGCGCTTCGCGGAGTACCGGCAGTTCACGGACAACGTCATCCGCGCCGCCGTCCACGAGCTCCGGCTGCGGGCGAGCGGCCCGCCGCCGCCGCCGCCCGGCACGGCGACCGCGCACGTCGCCGCCGTGCTGTGCGCCGACATCCGCAAGCGCGAGGCAGGCCTCGAGGGGAGCCCCGACGCGCGCGAAGTCGTCCGCGACTACGTCCTGTGCGTGAACCACGCCTTCCTCTTCCTGCGGGCGCTGCGCGGGACACCCGGGCTTTGCCCGTCCTGATAGATGGCTCGTCGCGGACCTGACCGCGACCTCCGAGCGCTGGGGCTGGTCGCCCGCCAGGGCGCCCGCCGGCAGAAATGCGCGCCCGCCTCCGCCGGCGTCCTGAGGCGCTTCGCCGGCCCCAGCCACGCCTCCTTTTCGATGGACGACCCGCGCCTGGACGTCGTCCCGGGGCGGTACGTCCCCCTCGGGTACGCCCGCTACGAGTCCCCGGTGATCGATCCAGCGGACTTCGAGTTCTACCTGATCGCCGGCGCGCGGGTGGCCGTGCCGCGGAGCACCCCCGGCTGCCGCGCGGCCGAGCTGCTCCAGCGGTTCTACGTGTACGGGCCCGAGTCGGTCGGCTACGTCGTCCTCGGCGACACCTACGTGCCCGCGATCCTTTCGCCGGGCGACCGGGCCGCGCTGGCCGGCGCGACTCCCCGCGTCCGCTTCTAGCGGGCGGTTTCGCCGCGCGCCTCTTTTTGGCGCTAGATACTGACCATGAGCAGCACACTGAGCGAAACGAAGACCGCGGCCGGAGCGACCCCCGGCGCGGCTCCCGGTGCGACCCCCGCGGCGGGCGCGCCCGCCAGCCCATCCGGGGCTCCGCCGTCCTCCGTGACGAGCGCGACGGGCGCGACCGCGACGGGCGCGACGAGCGCCGCGGAGACGGGCGGCGAGGCTGTCGACCTGGCGAGCGAGGCCCTTGCCTTCGACTCCGACGCCGTCGCGGTCGTCGACTCGACGATCGCCCCTTTCGAGGGCTGGGCGCCGCTCTGGCGGCTCGAGATGATCTGTTACCCCAGCGAGCTCAAGACCCTCGGCAAGGACAAGCTGAAGCTGACCCTCGAGTCGGTCCGGGCCCTCCCGAACGGGAACAAGCTGTACCGCGTCTCCCTTGAGTCCCGCTTCTTCTTCGAATGTATTATGGTCGTCTCGGCCGCCACGGGGCAGCGGTATCCCTTGGTGCGGCGCGAGGCGCCCCGGATCACGAACCTCCCTGCGTCGCTCCCCCCGGTGTTCGAGAGCCTTTGCGGCCGCGCGCCCGAGAAGGCCGCCCCCCCGAAGCCGGAAGAGTCTGCGGCCGCGAAGGAGACCGTGCCCTCCGCGAAGAAGGGCTGGTCTCTGTTCTGGTGAACCGCGCAGGTCTGCGCGCCGTTTTTCCCGCCGAGCTTTCCGGCCGGTGATACGATGGGCGAGGCGCGAGGCTTCGACGATCTCTTCAACCCGCTCGCGGCGTGGATAGGCGTCGCCAGCGGCCGGCGAGCGCCGGCCAAGGGCCGGCAGCCCGCCTCGACGTCAGAGCTGCGCGACCGGACGTCGTACGAGTACGGCATGGGCGACAGCTCGGTCCTCCACAGCCGGCAGAGCCTGAAGTCGTCCAGTTCCCGGCGGCAGCCGGCCGCGGCGCCGCTCACGGACACGCGGGCCCACACCTCGTTCACCGAGAAGGGCGTGGCGGCCGGGGGCTTCGGCAGCTTCGTCGACCATTACCAGCCGCCCCTGGCGCCCCAGACAGGGCCGCGGCGGGGCGCGGCTCAGCCGGCGTCCGTGACCGCGATGCGGCGGTTCACCAGCGCGCTCGAGGGCGGGATCTAGACAAAAATCT
>DATLOS010000084.1:0-4031 GCA_035536155.1 Elusimicrobiota bacterium | reverse complement strand
AGACCCTCGGCGCCGAGGACATTTAACCGAGCCGACGGCTCAAGAGACCGCCCTCCGCCCCGAGCACAAGGGGCGGGGGGCGGTTTGCCATTTGGCCCACAATTTCCTTATAATCTCGCCGTCACAAATGCCGACCACCTTCCGCGACTACATGGAGTCCGCGCTCTACGCGCCGAAGGACGGCTTCTACGCCCGCCGCGAGCCCCGCGCCGACTTCTACACCGCCCCGGAGCTCCATCCCGCCTTCGCCGAGACCCTCGCCCGGGAGATCGCCGCCCGCCTCAAGAGCCTGGGCGCGCGCCGCCCGAAGGAGCCGCTCTTCGTCGTCGAGGTCGGCTCGGGAACCGGCGCCTTGGCCGGCCAACTCCTGCGCGCCCTGCGCGACGGCAGCGCCGAGTGGCGCGCGCGCGGCCGCTACGTGCTGGTCGAGCGCGTCGAGTCGGTCCTGCTCGACTCCGTCCTGGCCCTGCGCGAGCACGACGAGAAGGTCCTGGGCTACAGCCGCATGTCGGACGTGCCGCCGCTCTGCGGCGTCGTGCTCTCCAACGAGCTCCTGGACGCGATGCCGGTCCACGTCATCGAGAAGCGCGACGGCCGCGTCGGCGAGGTCTACGTCGAAGCGGGCCCGGACGGCGCCGAAGCCCGCGTGGGCTCCTTCTCCCGCCGCGAGCTCGCGACCGCCGCCAAGGCGGTGGCCGAGAGCCTTCCCGAGGGGGGGCGCCACGCCGTGAACCTCGGCCTCGACGCCTGGTGCCGCGAGCTGGCGCGGGTCCTCAAGGCGGGCGCGGCGATCACCGTCGACTACGGCGCCCGCCTCGACGCGGCGACCCCGAACCCGCCGCGCTATTTCCGGCGCCATCAGACCGGCGCCGACGTCGTCGACCGCCCCGGCGAGAAAGACCTCACCGCCTCGGTGGATTTCTCGGCCCTCATGCGCGCGGGCGAGCGCCGCGGCCTGCGCACGGCCTCCTTCTCGACGCTGGGCAAGTTCCTGCTCGAGCGCGGCATCGTCGAGCGCATGCCCGCGGGCGACACGCTCGCGGCGTACAAGGAGCGAAACCAGATCAAGACGCTGTTCCACCCCGAGGGGATGGGGGATTCCTTTAAAGTGCTCATCCAGGAGAAGAACTGACATGATGCTGGATTACGCCGCCATCTTCGCCTTCGCGCTGGTCGCCTGCGCCTTCGCCGCGGTCTCGCTGATCGCCTCCCAGCTGCTGCGGCCGTCGGTCCCCGACGACGTGAAGCTCACCACCTACGAGTGCGGCATGGAGGCCACCGGCACCACCGAGGTGAAGACCAACGTCCGCTTCTACGTCTTCGCCCTGCTCTTCGTGGTCTTCGACGTGGAGACCTTGTTCGTGTACCCCTGGGCCGTGAGCGCGCGCGCCGTCGGCCCCGTCGCCCTGCTGGAGATGCTGATCTTCCTCGTCGTCTTGTTCATCGGCCTGGTCTACGCCTGGCGCAAAGGCGCCCTGGCCTGGGAGTGAGCTCATGGGAATCGTTCTAGACAAGCTGCCGGGATTCTTGGACTACCTGCCGGGCGGGAGCGGCATCCTCGCCAAGAGCGACGACCTCATCAACTGGGGCCGCAAGTCCTCGGTGTGGCCGATGACCTTCGGCCTCGCCTGCTGCGCCATCGAGATGATGGGCGCCTACGCCTCCCGCTTCGACTTCGACCGCATGGGCGTCATCCCGCGGCCGAGCCCGCGCCAGGCGGACCTCATCATCATCGCGGGCACCGTGGTCAAGAAGATGGCGGACCCGATCATCCAGGTCTACCGCCAGATGCCCGAGCCCCGCTTCGTCATCTCGATGGGCTCCTGCTCCAACTGCGGCGGGCCCTACTACGACTCCTACTCCGTGGTCAAAGGGGTGGACAAGATCATCCCCGTCGACGTCTACGTCGCGGGCTGCCCGCCGCGGCCCGAGGCGCTCCAGTTCGGCCTCATCCAGCTGCAGAAGAAGATCGAGCAGATGAAGATCCGGAACACGCAGGGCGCGGCTCTGGCGCAGGCGACGGGAAGCCGCGACATCGGGGCGCCGAGATGACCAACGACGAGCTCTTCGCGAAGATCCACGCCAAGTTCCCCTCGGTCGCCAAGGCGGCCACCGAGGTCAAGGGCTATTTGACGGTGCGCCTGGTCTCGGCCGCCGAGTTGACCGCGGTCGCGTCCTGGCTCAAGGAGCAGGGCTTCGACTACCTCGACATGGTCACGGCGACCGACTGGAAGGGCCCGGTCAACCTCGACGGCTACATCCGCGACCCCAACCCCAACGTCTTCCTCCCGGAGGGCGCCACGCCGCAGGTCGACGCGCCCACCGCGACCGCCGGCGTGCCCTACCGCGACGCCTTCGAGCTGACCTACTGCCTGAGCGATCTAAAGGAGAAGGCCAAGGTCTTCCTGAAGCTCGACGTCTCCCGCGCGGAGCCCTCGGCCCCGAGCCTGGCGCCGCTGTTCAAGGCCGCGGACTGGCAGGAGCGCGAGCTCTTCGACCTCTTCGGCGTGGTCTTCAGCGGCCACCCGAACCTCAAGAAGATCCTGACCCCCGACTTCATCGCCGGGCATCCGCTGCGCAAGGACTACGTGCACGTCAAAGACAAGTTCGACTGACCCCCGACCGGAAACCCCCATGGAAACCGCCATCCACAAGCACCAGCCCCACGAGTCCCAGCTCAAGACGGACCAGATGTTCATCAACCTCGGGCCCCAGCACCCGAGCACGCACGGCGTCCTGCGCGTGGGCCTGACCGTCGAGGGCGAGGTCATCGTCAAGGCCGACCCCGACGTCGGCTATCTCCACCGCGGCACGGAGAAGCTGGCCGAGATCCGGGGATACCACCACTGCGTGGTCATCTCCGACCGCTGGGACTACATCTCGGCGATGACGAACAACCTGGTGTTCTGCCTCGCGGCCGAGAAGCTCATGAACGTCGAGGTCCCGGAGCGCGGCAACCACCTGCGCGTGATCATGTGCGAGCTCAACCGCATCTCGAGCCACCTCCTCTTCTTCGGGACCTTCGGCATCGACATGGGCGCCTTCACCGCCTTCCTGCACGCCTTCCGCGAGCGGGAGCTGATCCTCGACCTCTTCGAGGCGGCCTGCGGCGCGCGCATGACCTTCAACTACATCCGCCTGGGCGGGGTCATGAAGGACGTCTCGCCCCAGTGGATCGCGAAGACGCGGGAGTTCCTCGAGTACTTCAAGCCGCGCCTCGACGAGTACGACCAGCTGCTCTCCTTCAACCCCATCTTCCTGGATCGGACCAAGACCATCGGCAAGATCACGGCGAAGCAAGCGGTGGATTGGGGCCTCTCCGGCCCCAACCTGCGCGCCTCGGGCGTGGACTACGACGCCCGCCGCTTCGCGCCGCACTGCGGCTACGAGAAATACTCCTTCGAGGTCCCGCTCGGCCAGGACGGCACCTGCTGGGACCGCTACTACTGCCGCGTGCGCGAGATGCGCGAGTCGGTCAAGATCGTGGAGCAGGCGCTCTCCATGATGAAGGAGGGGGACATCAACGGCAAGGGCGTGGCCAAGATCCCCAAGCCCCCGCCGGGCGAGTCCTACGCCCACATCGAGGGCGCGCGCGGCAACGTGGGCATCCATCTCGTGTCCGACGGCGGCATCGCGCCTTTCCGCATGCACGTGAAGGCGCCCAGCTTCATCAACCTGGCCATCCTCCAGGAGGTCCTGATCAACCAGCGCTTGGCCGACGTGATCGCGATCCTGGGCTCGATCGACATCGTCCTGGGCGAGGTCGACCGGTGAACGCGAGTTTGCGCCGACGCGCATTTTTTGTAGGATAGCGCTCCGCATTAAATGGAAACCACTCCGGAACCGAAACCGCCGACGCCCTCCGCAGCGGCCCCCGCGGACGCCCCGAAGCCGGCCGCTCCGGCGGCGGCCAAGCCGGCGCCGCCCCCGAAGAAGGAGCTTCCCAAGCCTGTCTTCAACGAGAAGAACGGCCGCCTGATCACGCGCGAGCAGCGCTACTGGCCCAACGAGTTCTGGCAGGATCCGTGGTC
>DATLOS010000083.1:0-5925 GCA_035536155.1 Elusimicrobiota bacterium | reverse complement strand
GACTCGAACCACGCGCCGAACGGCTTCATGAGGCCCTCCGACGGCGCTCGTCCTCCGCGCGCATCTCGCGCCACGTCGCGAAGTCTGGGCAGAAGTTGACCATCGCCGCGAGGGCGCGCATGCGCTTGGTGTTCCTGAGCTTCCGCCTCGTGGGGAGCGCGTACCAGGTCTCGAAAGCCGCCCACGAGAGGGCGATGGCCAGGAAGTCGCCGAGGCTCACGCTCCAGCCTCCTCTCGGCCATCGGCGGACGCGGGCACCATCTCGGGCGCGGGCGCAGCCTTGCCCGCCTCGGCCTTCGCGCGGATGGACTGCCAGATCTCTTCGGGGACCTCGATACCGTCCGCGGCCTCGCGCGTGAGCGAGCGCACCTCCGAGGGCAGGGGCACGAATTCGGCGATCCGGTGGATCATGGTCTTGCGCACCGCGCCCTCATAGTTCCCGGACCACATGGGGCCATCGGGCTGCTTGCTCTGGAGTCGGTAGCTCTCGATGTCGTCCCACGAGAGCACGTCGCGAATCGTGGGCCCGCCGCTGACGTGCTTCGCGAAGGCGTACCCGTAGGTGACCGCGCCCTCCCGCCGGCCGGTGGCCTTGCGGTGCTTGATGAAGCCGTCGTCGCCGAGGTCGTGCTCGAAGAAGTCGCCCTCGCGGACCGCGCGCGCCTCGACGCGCCACCCTGCGTTCGCCATGAGCTTGATGAGGCCCTGGGGCGCCTTGATGATCTGGAGGTTGCCCTTGAAGGGGATCAGGTACGCCTCCGTGACGGGCTCCAGGCCCATGTGATGGCAGGCGATGCACTTCTCGGCGATCGCCTCCGGGGCGATGCTGGCGAGGCTGAGCTCGCCCGTCTTGGGGTCGCGCATCTTGAGCGCCTGGATGGCGCTGGACAGCGACCGCGCAACCATCGTCGGCCCGTCCTTCGCGAACAGCGCGCAGAGGAACTTGTGCTGCTCGCGGAAGATGCCGCGGATGACCGCCTCCCGCGCCGCCTGCGGGTCAGTGACCTGCTCCGTCGTCGGCCTGCCCGCCTGCCCTCTCTCGGTCGTCCTCATGCCGCACCTTCCTTGCTCGGCATGCTCTTCGCCGCCCCGGGCGAGTCCTTGTAGCTCTTGCAGATGCACCCCGGCTCGCGGCACGCGAAACGCGCCTGCTTGGGGTCCGCCGTGGTGTGCTTGCCCGCGGTGTGCCCGCAGAGGCAGTAACAGAAGCCCTCGATCCTATCCTCGTCCATGCTCTCGCTCCTCTCAGAAGGGCCAATCCGGCCCGTCGTAATCGGTGGGGTCCTCGTCAAGCCACTCGTCCGCGCGTGTGGCCGCGTCCAGCATGGCGCGCTCGATGGCGTCGAGCGCGTCGTCCCGGTCCACGCATGCGCAGTTGACGCGCTTGCAGTCCGGGCAGTGCTCGTCCTCGTCCTCCCACGGGTAGGCGTCGTCGTCCGGGCGCTCGCTCGGGCGCGTGCCCGTGGGGTCCATGTCCGCCCAGATCATCGGGGCGCCTTCCACGGCGGCTCCTCGCCGAGCTTGGCGCCCTGGGCCGCGAGGAACGCCAGCGCCTCCTCGTCGGTACAGGTCTCGCCCTCGGGCAGCGCGGCGCGCACGTCGGCGACGGCCTGCTGCGCGAGGTAGGCGTCGATCCCCCAGTGCGCATCGCAGCGCGAGCGGGGCGCCACGTTGGCGCGCGTGGTGAAGGGCGGCGGGTCCAGCTCGTCGAGGTCCATCACCGGGGCCTCCCAAGGTTGACGACCACCTCCGTGCGCACCTCGCACTTGCTCTCCACGCTGAGGACCACGTAGGGGGTCCGCGTGTAGACCGGCTCCGTCTCCAGCCTGCGGACGCGGGCTGTCAGCTCGGCCATGTCGCTTTCGGTGCCGTCGCAGGCCCACCACTCGATGGCCAGCTCGCGTGAGCCGCCGTCGTTGTAGCCCGTGTCGACGTTTACGGTTCTGAAGACCAGGAGGGCGACGTGAGGCCCCGCGGGCACGTCGGAGGGCTCCTTGATGTGCTTCATGACGCCCCCCTTTGCTCCTCCACCTCCAGCCCCGCGATGATGACCGCGCGCAGCCCGTCGGAACGGGTCGCGGCGCGTCCGGGCAGGGCGTAGCGCGGGAGCAGGGCGTCTAGGCGCGTCACCAGGTCGAGGGTGAGCCTGACCGCTACGTGCTCCTTCTTACCGGCCTCTTCCTTCTTTTTCGTCATGGTCGCAAGGTGCGCCTTGTATTGGCGCTTGGCAACCGGAATCACGTCGGCAACGTTTTTTCTTGACGGTCCCGGTTTGGGGATATACCTTGTGTCCATGAGCACGACGCCCCGCCCGACCGCCGCCGACAAGCGCCGCGCTGCCGCGTGGGCGCCGTTCTCCACCCCGCTCCCCACCAAGCCCCGGGCCGCCGCCCCGTCGATCTGGACGGCGCCCATTGCCACGAAAGGTTCCGCACGATGAACAGCCCCCTCTTCATCTTCCGCGCCCTCGTCGCCGACGCGGTGAAGCTGCACCTGTCCGCCACCCCGTACGATGGCGCGGCCCTCGTGCTTGCCGAGATGGCGCCCTGCGCCCCGGTCACGGACGCCGCCTTGCTGCGCCTTGTCGTGGAGGCGCAAGCGTCTTTGTCCGGTGCCGTCGCCGCGTTCAGCGAGCTGGCGGACCACGCCCCGGCGCGAGCGCGCCTCGCGACGTGCCGCGCCGCGCTCCATGCGTACCACCGCGCCTCCATGGCCTACTGCGGGGTCGACGTGCTCGCGCGTGAGGTGGCGTGATGGCCGCCGAGCAGAAGAAGCTCCTGACCTGGAACGACGAGCGCGCGGAGGCCCTGATCGCGTGGATCGTGCGCGGCGCGGAGCTCGGGGTGTCCTTCCTGACGCCCAAGGGCAAACACAGCGACTCCGCCGCCGTGGGCGAGGCGCTCAAGCGGGCGGCGGCATGCCGGTGCTGTGTGCCGGGCCGCTGCAACGGGTGCGGTGGCGTGGTGGAGGAGGCGCGCAAGGTCTACGCGATCCCGGTCTGCTACAAATGCCTCCCGCCTCCTCCACCGATCCCCGTGGCACCGTGGCCGCCCGCGAAGACTCCGGATCCCGCTCCGGACCCGCAGGCGGGCGAGGCGAACCCGCTGCGGGCGATGCGCGAGGCCGCGGGGCTCTCGCAGGCCGAGGCGGCGGCCAGGGTCGGGATGACCCGCGGCGCGTGGGCGAACGCCGAGAAGGCCAGCAAGGCCACGTCGGCCATGATCGAGCGGGCGCGGAAGGGGCTGGGGGAACGGGGCGGCCATGAGACCCGCTAAGTTCTTCGTTCGCGTGTACACGCCCGACCCTGAGGAACTGGAGGCGGACGACGAGAAGGACGTTGACGCGCCGAGTAAGGCTGCGGCCTTGTCCCGCGCGAAGCGCCTCCGCATGTCCGGGAAGCTCGCGTGCGCCTTCGAGCGCCGGAACATACCCCGAGGAAGCGCCTCCAGGGCTCGACCTGCCTGCGCACTTTTGGGACCGTGAAGAGGTCTCGCTGGAGCCGGACCATGGCGGATGATCCTCGCTACCCCGAGAAAGACCTCGTGTGCTTCGACTCGGCGTTTGCGTACGAAGGCGCGCCGAACATCACCCACATGACGCTCGACGGGGAGCGGACGGCGTGCGGGAAGACCAAGTGGGCGACCACCGAGGGCTGGCACCCCAACGGGCCCGACTGCCTGACGTGCAGGAAGGCGTGGGGCCGCCTCCCAGAGGCCGAGCGGCGTGCGTCGTGGGACGAGAGGCCGCCGGAAAAGTGAGCGCCCACGGCCTCGTCAGGATGAAGTCCGCCATCGTCATCGCGAAGAGGTAGCGCTCGGGGCTCCGCAGCGGAAGCGCGTGGAGCTGCCGGTTCATCTCGGCGAGCTTGGCGCTCCGCTCCTTCATGACGGGGTCGGGCTGCTGCCTCGCGGCGTCCAGAAGTCGGTCTCGCTCGTCACGGTCCATGTGGGGTCTCCTTCGTGGTGGGCTTCGCGGGCGGCCCGATCATCCAGTAGACGGCCGCCCGGCTGGCCTTGTCCACCTCGGTGTAGATCTTCATCCCACCGCGGATCTTCCCCCGCAGCCCGCGCAGCTTCATCCCGAACGCGTGGGCGCTCGGCTGGTCCCGCTCGCGGCACTTCGTCAGGGCCCGCACGGCGGCGCGGGCGTCGGCCATGAGGTCCGGGCGCCCGCTCTTGGCGTCCTCGAGTGCCTCCTTCTCCCCGCGGAAGATGGCTTCCAGGATGGTGCTCGCCTTCTGCCCGTCCCACTCCGCGCGCCACTGCCGCATCAGCATCATGTGGGCTTCGCCCTCCTCGTCGCCACCGCGTCCGGCCTCGGGGAACGCTTGGAGGATGTTGGGCCCGCCGGCCCACATGAGGGCGCCGGGGATGATGCGGGACCACGCCTCAAAGCTCCCGCGGGTTCCGGGATCGGGCACGTCGAGGCCGGCGGCGCGGGCGGCGATGAACGAGCGGAGGATCACGAGGCACGCCCGCACGAGGCGGGCGCGGTGTTCCTTGATCCAGCCGAGGAGGTCGGGGTGCCGGAAGGTGGCCGATGGGCGTGCGCGGGGATCCTCCCACGATGACTCCAGGCGCGAGACCAGGAGGCGCTGCGCTACGTCGTCGCTCATCACCATGTTGTTGCCGCTGAAGAGGAGCACGGCCCACCACGGGAGCGTGTGCTGCCCGGAGGCGCCGAGGATGCGAAGGTCGACGGTCTCGACGGCGGTCAGCACCTTCTCCAACGTGGCGCCCGCGAGGAGGCCGCGGATGTTGTCGAAGGCCACGAAGCGGGCCCCCGAGAGGGCATATCCCCCGAGCACCTTCTCGAGCTCCACGTCGTCCGGCTTCCCGTCCCGCGTCGGGAACGTCGCCACGCCGGCCGGGCGCGAGGTCGCGATCATCGCCTGGACGTGGATCTGGAGGGACTTGCCGGAGCCCTGGCCAGCGGCCTCAAAGAGGGCGCCGGGGACCGATCCGGCGATGGCGCCGCGGGCGAAGATGGCGAGGAGGGAGGCGATGCCCACGAAGGCGTCGGGGATGGCGAGCGCCTTGGTGAAGCGCGCGACGCGATCGGGGTCGGCGTCGGGGTCGCTCTCGCCGAGCCCGCGGAAGGGGAAGTCGCACGCGGTCTCGATCCACAGCCAGCGGAGCGCGGCCTCGGCGTGCTTGCGCGGCGGGGCGTCGGCGATGGTGCCCACGTCGCACGACGGGAGGAGCATGTAGCCGGTTTCCTCGTCGTACCCCGGTGCGAGCACGACCCGGCCCGAGGGGGCCAGGCACGGCGTCTCGATGATGCCACGGATGGGGCGGACGCCTGGCCACTGCTTGCGCACCGCGACCTGGCGGATCGTGGTCGGGTCGGGGTTCGCCGGGACCCACTCCCCGCTGGCCTTCCCGCCGTGCCCCTTCTCGCGGTCGCCGCGCCGGGCGTCGAAGCGCTCCCACCGGGCGGCGGCGTCGGCGCGCTCCAGGAGCATCGGCCCCGCGTCGTGCAACTTCGGCGTGCCCGGCCTCGTGAGGATGTCCGAGCCGCGCCTCGCGTCGGCCTCGTAAGGCTCCCGGCGCTCGCTCTCGCGCACGATGGTGACGAGCTGCCCGGCCCGCTGGAAGAGATTGCCATCATTCTCGCCGAGGGCGCGGATGCACTCCAGGATCGTTCGCGTCAGCTCGCCGGCAACGATGCGGATCGTGGGGCGCTCGCGGTCCGGGTCGGGGTGGTCGAGGGTCGCGAGGTGATCGGGGGGGTCATCCGGCGGCGCCCCCTGGCCGTCCCACTCGGGCGATGCCGGCGCCGGGTCGGGGATGGCGGCGCGCACCTCCTCCCAGGCGCCCTTGACCGCCCACGCGGGGAGCGCCTCGTCCAGTTGGAACCGCACCGCATCGACGGACGATCCGCGGTGGATCTTGCCCGCCGTGAGCGCTGCGCGGATGGCCTCGC
>DATLOS010000082.1:0-2172 GCA_035536155.1 Elusimicrobiota bacterium | reverse complement strand
TTGACCGTGTCGGCGAGGGCGGCCTTGAGCGCCTCGGGGGGTGTCTTGGTGGCCTTAAACGCCTTGCGGAGCGCCTCGGCGCTGTCGGAGGCTCTCCCCGCCACCGCCAGGTAGGTATTGGCGAGGTTGTAGCGGGCGTCGCGGCTCCACTCGTTGCGGCGGACGGCGGCGCCGAACGCCTTCTCAGCCTCCAGGTACTTGCCTTTGTTGAAGGCGACCACCCCGACCGACATGAGGTCCTGGGCATCGAGCGAGTCGAGGTTCATGGCGGACATCCGCGCGATCATCTGTCCCTCGAGCACTTCCGCGCTATCCACCATCCCCGCGCCGCGGAAGGCGATGGCCAGCGACTTCTGACCTTCGTTGTCGTCGGGCTTCCAGGCGAGGTACTTATGCAGCACCGCGATGGCCTCTTTGTGCTTCTCGACCCGCATCAGGGTGATCGCGAGGTTGTAGGCCACCGCGTTGCGGTCTTCCACCAGGGAGGTGTCCTTCTCCGCGATCTCGAGCGCCTTGGCGAAGTAGACCGCCGCGCTGTCCTCGTGATTGGTGTTGGCGAACATCACGCCCATGTTGGTGTAGACGTGGGGCAGCCCGCGGTACAGCAGGCTGGCGTCGCGGAACAGCACCAGGGCGCTGTCGAGGTCACCCTTTTTCTGCATCTCCACGCCCGCGGTTCCCAGCAGAGCCCAGTTGTTCTGGCGGTACTGGTTGATGTCGATCTCGCACATGGGTGCGAGCGCGAGGGCCTTGGTGAAGGCGGAATCCACGCCGAGGGCATCACCCTGCAGCAGGGCGACCCGGGCGAGGAAGTACCAGGCCGCGGGGTTGCCGCTCTGGGCTTCCTGGGTGACGGAGGCGACCAGGTTCTGCTTGGCGTCGGCCAGGAGGGCGCTCTTGTCGGCCGGGGTCTTGGCCTCATAGGCCTTCCGCAGCGAGGCAATGCCCTTTTCGATCTTGGCATTGACCGGCTTCATGGGGCAGAGCGGCGGCACGTACTTAGCCGGCTGCCCCTGGGCCAAGCGAAGGTTGATCCCGCCCTGTTGGGCCGCCAGCGGCCCGGCCGCGAGCGTGGTTACGAGGACCAGGATCCTGGTGCTCCTCATCGTCCAACTCCTTGGATTCAATAGCGAAGTACCGACTGAAAACAGACCCGAAATATCGCCCGGGATCAGCCTCGAAGCAATTCCGCCGGATCCCGGTAAAGCCATCCGGCTCCAGTGTTAAAGAGGACGACGCGGTGCTCGGCGCGCAGCACACCGCGCTCGCGGAGTACCCGGGCGGCGGCGATGGAGGCCCCGCCCTCCGGCGCGAAATCAATCCCTTCCAGACGGCAGCCCTGGCGGGCCTCTTCGGTGAGGTCGGCATCGCTCACGGCAACCGCGCCGCCGTGGCTCTCGTGGAGGGCCCGCAGCATGAGCCGGTCGCCCTGGGGACCCGGCACCCGGAGCCCCGCGGCGACGGTCCAGGGGTCCTGCCAGGCTTCGGCGTGGTCGGCGCCGCTCTCGAAGGCTTTGACCATGGGGGCGCAGCCCTCCGCCTGGACGGTGAACATCCGGGGCAGTGCGCCGGAAACCCAGCCCGCCGCGCGGAGCTCCTGGAAGGCCTTCCACATCCCGATCAGCCCGGTGCCGCCTCCGGTGGGATAGATGATGGCGTCTGGGAGGGTCCAGCCGAGCGCTTCGGCCAGCTCGAGGCCCAGGGTCTTCTTCCCCTCGATGCGGTAGGGCTCGCGCAGGGTCGAGAGATCGAAGGCGCCGGATTCGGCGGCGTAGGCGCGACTGGCCTTGCCGCAGTCCCCGATGTGGCCGTCGAGGAGGCGCAGGTCGGCGCCGAAGGCGGCAATCTGGGCGAGGATCATGGGCGGCGTGGTGCGGGGCGCGTACACCCGTACCGGCACGCCGGCCCGGGCCCCGTAGGCGGCCGCCGCCACCCCGGCATTGCCTGCGGTGGGGAGGGTGAAGGCGCGCGCGCCGCCGGCCACGGCGCGGGTTATCGCGGCGGACAGCCCGCGCGACTTGAAGCTGCCGGTCGGATTGACGCCTTCATCCTTGACCAGGGAGCGCGGCAGCCCGATGCGGCCCCCGATGCGGGGGACCTCGAGAAGCGGGGTGTCCCCTTCCCCCAGGGTAACCAGCGCCTCGCCGGGTTCGAGCGGAAGGAACTGGCGAA
>DATLOS010000081.1:0-2460 GCA_035536155.1 Elusimicrobiota bacterium | reverse complement strand
CCTTGTCCTTGGCCGAGAGAGGGCGGACCTCCTGGATGCGGCCGTCCTTGCCCACGGCAAGGAGGGCGTCCGGGTGGTAGACGAGCCGGTCGCGCTCGTCGAACGTCAATAAGGAAAGGCGATAGGCGCGCGCATCTTGGGCCATGCGCGCAGTATAACTTTTACGAGCCGTTCCTTAATATCCGGCCGGAGCCAGCATCGACACCTGGTAAGGCGAGTCCTTGGAGAGGAAGAGCACGCCCAGCTGGGACGGGTCCCCGTTGGGCGTCGAGTACTGCGCCAGCGGGCTCGCGGCCACCTGCGCCGAGGCCAGGAAGTAGAAGCCTTTCTGCGCCCCGGCCGCGGCCTTTCCGTCGGTCAGGCTGACGCTGAAGACCAAGGTGGGCTCGCCCACCAGCTCCGAGTCGAGGTCGACGGCCTTGGCGAACTTCGCGGCGGGGATCCGGCACTCGGTCATGACCGAGACGCCCCGGCCCAGCACCGGGTTGATGTTCGCCCACAGCTCCTGGAGGCCGCCGGACTTGCGCTTGGCGCTGCAGCGGTAGCTCCAATGGCTGCCGTCCTTGCGCGTGACCTGGATGTCGAGGCTGGAGCGGCGCTCCAAGGCCCGGGTCTCCATGTCGACGCCGAAATTGAAGTCCACCGAATAGGACTGCCAGCCGTAGCGGTCCGCGAACTCGATGAGGCGCCCGGTCGAGCCGAAGCCCCCCTCCTCCTGAATCCGGTACGTCTCCGCGGACGCGGAGCCCGCCGCCAGCAACGCCGCCAAAAGGATCATCGCGCGCTTCATGATCTCAGCCTCCGCCCGGGACGCCCCGGGCCCGCCTTAAGACTATCCCCTCCCTCGCGAAAGCACCTGGGCCGGTGGGAGCCGAAAGACCTGGGACGGAGGTCCCACACGAAGTGAATCCCTTGTCCCGTCGGGCGGTTACCTTTCGACCCTCCGCAGCGCCTCATGCCGCCACTATACTTCCAGCAGGTTAACCGGGCATTACGAAACGGTTACGGAAATGTTACGGAGAGAGCGAATGGAATACCTCGACCTGCAGAACTTCTTCCTGGGGCTGGCGGCGACCTTCATGTCGATGTCCCCCCTGCAGAGCCTCCTGAACCACTGGCGCTAAACGCCGGATTTTTCCCCCCACTTCCGCTATAATCACCGGGTGACCAAGACGCGTCCCGCGCGCCGGGGCTTCACCTTGATCGAACTGATGATCGTGGTCGCTATCATCGGCATCCTCGCAGCCATCGCCATCCCCAAGTTCGCCGACCTCCTGCGCAAATCCAAGGAAGGCGCCACCAAGGGCAACATCGGCGCGATCCGCAGCGCGCTCAGCATCTACTACGGCGACATGGAGGGACAGTTCCCTTCCGACCCGGTCTCGCTGACCGTAAACGGCAAGTATCTCGCGGTCATCCCCACGGCGAAGGCCCCGGACTACCACAACGACTCCAGCGTGATCGGCTTGGCCAGCATCCTGCTCAATTTCACCGACGCCGGCGGCTGGGGCTACATGGACATCCCCTCCAACCCGAGCTACGGGAACATCTACATCAACTGCACCCACACCGACACCAAGGGGAGCCTCTGGACCAATTACTGAGCCGGGCGCGCGCCCTGGCGCTCGCCCTCGCCGCCCTCGCGCTCGCCCGCCCCGGCGCCGCCGCGGTGCTGCCCTTCGACGTCCACGCCAAGCCCGCGGCCATCGATCAGGCCTGCAAGGCCGCCATGGACAAGGCCAACGCCGCCCTGGCCGGGGTCGCGCGCATGTCGGTGCCCAAATCGACCTCGACCGACAACGCCCTGCTCGCCTTCTCCCGCGTCCTGGCCGACCTGGGAGACGAGACCGCGACGCCCATGTTCCTGGGCCACGTCGCGCAGGACAAGGACTCCCGGGACGCGGGCACCGCCTGCGAGGCCGCGGTCTCGCGCTACTCCGTCGAGGTCTACTCCCGCGAGGACCTCTACAAGCCCATCCTGGCCTACGCCAAGACGCATCCCGCGCTCGAGGGCGAGGACGCGCGCCTCCTCGAGAAGACCCTCCTCGACTTCCGCCGCAGCGGCCTGGACCTGCCCGCGGCCCAGCGGGAGCGGGCGAAGGCCCTCAAGCAGAAGATATCGGACGTCCAAGTCGCCTTCGCCAAGTCCTTGGGCGAGTGGAAGGACGCGGCGCTGTTTTCCCGGCGCCAGCTCAAGGGCCTGCCCGAGGACTTCGTCGCGCGCCTGCCCGAGCAAGGCGGCCGCTACCGCGTCTCCCTCGACTACCCGGACTACTTCCCCTTCATGGACGACGCGAAGGACGCCGCGGCGCGCAGGGAGCTCGAGACCCGCTTCGACTCGCGCGGCGGCGCCGAGAACTCGGCGCGCATGGCCGACGTCCTCAAGCTCCGCGCCGAGACGGCGTCGCTGCTGGGATATCCCACCTGGGCGCACTACCAGCTCGAGGACCGCATGGCCAA
>DATLOS010000080.1:0-2053 GCA_035536155.1 Elusimicrobiota bacterium | reverse complement strand
GCGAGGCCGACCTCGACGCGCTGCTCGAGGAGCTGGGGGGCGGGGAGGCCGGCGAGCCCCCGGCGCCCGAGGGCTTGGCGCCCGGGGGGCCGCTGTCGGAGGCGCGGCCTCCAGAGGAGAGGACAGCGCTCGACCTCGTCGCCGCCCTCATCGAGGCCGCGCGCGAGGTCTTCTTCGAGACGTTCGCCGCGACAGAGGGGCTGGTCTTGGCCCGGCGCGACTTCCTGGTGTACAGCTCGAGCGGGGCGGTCCCCGGAGGCTTCAAGCACTCCTTCCACGTGCACGTCCTGCCGTTCGCCGTCGCGAGCTGCACCGAGGCGGGCGAGTTCGCGGGCCTCGTCGTCGAGCGCCTGCCCCCGGCCGTCCGGCCGTTCGTCGACCTCGGCGTGTACTCCCGGACCCAGTGCTTCCGGCTCGAGGGCTCGACGAAGCCGGGCCAGCGCCGGCCCAAGGTCGCGGACCCGGCGACCGCCGGGTGCCTCGGCACCGCCCTCGGCGGCGGGGGGGCGGCCGAGGCGCTGGTCACGGCGCCGCCGGGCCTCCGGCGGCTCCCGCCCGTGCTCGCGCCGGAGGCGGGGGGCCGCCCGCGGCGGCCCGACCTCGACACCGCCCTCGCGGCGGCGGCGCTCGACCTGGCCGAGAAGGCCGGCGTGACCGAAGGGTTCGCCCTGCGCGGCCAGGCGGGAGGCGTGATCAGCTTCGACCGCGTGGGGCCCTCGCCCCGCTGCCGGCTCTGCGAGCGGACCCACGACACCGAGAGCTCGCTGATGCTGAGCATCGCGGCCGGCGCCGGCCGGTACCGCGTCTACGAGCTCTGCCGGCGCGCCAAGGGGCGGCGGCGGCTCCTGGGCGAGCTCCCGGCCCCGGCGCCCGGCCGGGCGCTGAGCGGCCCCGAGCTGCTCGACCTGCTCACCGCGGGCGAGCAGCCGGCCGCCCCGGCGCTGCGGCCGGCCGGCGGCCCTGGGCCGCGGCCGCCCGGCGCCCCGGCGCCGGCGCCGGCCCCCCGCCCGAGACTCGCCGGCGCCCCGGAGCCGGCCAGCGCGCCGGGCCCCTCCCCCCCAGGCGCCCCCCCGGCGCGGACCGCGCCCCGCGGCCGCCCGGGGCCACCAGCCCGCCGCGCCGGGCGGGCCCGCCCAGAGAAGGACACGGCCGGCGTCGCCGCCTGCCAGCGGCGCGTCGAGGCGGTGGTGGGGGCCCTGCAGCGGGAGGGCGCCCCCCGCGAGGCGACGCTCTTCGAGCGGTGCGCCCGCGCCAACGTGTACTCCGCGCCGGAGATGCGGGCCTACGAGCTCGAGCCGACCCTCGCGGTCCGGGCGCAGATGAAGATGGGGAAGACCAAGGCGCTGCGCCTGTTCGTCGACCGCCACTTCCCCGCCAATGCCGCGGAGCCGGCGGTCATCCGCTTCGTGACCTTCCGCCGGACCTTCGGCCACGCCGTCGCGCGGAGCTTCCCGGACTTCGAGCTCTACTCCGACCTCGACGGCGAGCTGAGCGCGGCCCGCCACCCGCGCCTGATCGTCCAGGTGGAGTCGCTGCAGCGGGTGCGGATCCCCGCGGGCGGCGCGCCGCCCGACCTCCTCGTCCTCGACGAGGTCGAGTCGGTGCTGGCGCAGTTCAGCAGCGGCCTCCACCGCGCCCTCGGCGCGGCCTTCGCCGTCTTCCAGTGGATGCTGCGCCACGCGCGCCACGTGGTCTGCATGGACGCCGACCTCGGCGACCGCACCTTCCGCGCGCTCGAGCGCATGCGGCCGGGCCTGCCGCCCTTCCTCCACTGGAACCGCTTCGAGCGCGCGGCCGGCGACCGCTTCGCCTTCACCGCCGACATGGGCGCCTGGCTCGTGCGCCTCAACGCCGCGCTCGACGCCGGCAAGCGCCTCGTCGTCCCCACGAACAGCCTCCGCGAGGCCCGGTCGCTGGCGGAGACCCTCCGCCAGCGCCTCGGCGCCAGCCGCGTCGGCCTCTACTGCAGCGAGACGCCGGGCGACGAGCGCCGGCGCGCCTTCGGCGACGTCCACGCCGCCTGGGGCGCGCTCGACGCCCTCGTCTACACCCC
>DATLOS010000079.1:0-2330 GCA_035536155.1 Elusimicrobiota bacterium | reverse complement strand
GACGGTCGCGCCGCCGGACGAAAAGCCGGTCGACGTCTTCACGAAATCGGCTCCGGACTTCTTGGAAAGCAGGCAGGCGCGGATCTTCTCGTCCTTCGAGAGCAAGGCCGTTTCCAAAATGACCTTGAGCACCTTGCCCCGGGTGGCCTCGCGCACGGCGCGGATGTCGTCCTTCACGTAGGCGTCGTTGCCGGACTTGAGCGCGCCGACGTTGATCACCATGTCGATCTCGTCGGCGCCGTTGGCGATGGCGTCGCGGGCCTCGATGGCCTTCACCGTGGGCGTGGTCGAGCCCAGCGGGAAGCCGATCACGGTGCAGACCTTCACGCCCGAGCCCTTGAGCAGCTTGGCCGAGAGCGCGACGTAGCTCGGGTTCACGCACACCGAGGCGAAGCAGTAGGCGCGCGCCTCCTCGCAGAGCTTGCCGACTTCCTCTTGGGTGGCGTTGGCCTTGAGCAAGGTATGGTCCACGTAGCCCGAGACCTTCGAGCAGTTCTTCGTGGGATGGCAGACGCCGACGCGGTCGGCGCCGATGGCCTGGATCTCGGCCGCGCCGAGGTCTCCGACCGAATGGCAGTGCGGGCAGTCCGGCCCGTGCGTGTGCTCGGCGTCCTTGTCCTCGAACGCGGAGGCCGGGGCCTTGTACGACTGAAAGCTGCCGAAGACCTTGCCGGCGGTGCCGACCGTAGTGATGCCGGAGCCCTCGGACCCAACGCCTTTTCCCAGGGGTCCGAGGACGGCGGGCCTGCCGGCCCCGCCGCAGCCGCAATCGCCGCCCTTGAGGAGGCCCTTCTCGGCCAGGGCCTTCACCACCGCTTCGACGACCTGGCGGACATCCGCTTCACGCATAGTGTTTCTCCTTGCCGCCCATCGAGATCTTGTCCACGATGGCGCACACCACCGCGCGCACCGGGGCCTTGTCGTCCTTCAAGATCTGCCGCGCCGAGCCGCCCTCGTCCATGACGATGACCACGCTGCCCGGGCCGGCGCCCACGCCGCCCTCGACGGCCATCTGGATGTCTCCGGTATGGGCGCCCGAGATCGGATCGATGGCGCGCACGAGGAGCAGGCGCTTGCCGTCCAAGGACGGATGCTTGTACTGGCCCCAGACGTTGCCCACGACCTCGGCGACGAACATCAGCGCGTCTCCCCCCGAAAATCCCGCACTTGACTCCCCTCGACGATGCCGACCACCGCCGCGTCGACGGGCGGCAGGTCCGGGAAGGCGACCGCCGCCTCGCGGGACGCAACCCAGAATACCTTTTCGGAAGCGCCCGAGCCGACCGCGTCGACGGCGACGAGCGGCTCGCCCTTGGGCTCCTGCGTCTCCCAGTCGAGGGGCTGGATGAGCAGCAGCTTCTTCTTGTCCAGCGTCTCGTACTGGCGGGCGCAGAAGACGCGGCCGACGATCCGGGCGAGCTTCATCCCAGGTGGTCCCGCTCGATGGCCGCGACCTTGGCCAGGCGCGCGTCGTGGCGGCCGCCCTCATATCTCGTCGAGAAGAAGGTCTTGAGCATCTCCGCCAGCAGGAGCTCGCCGTGGGTCTTGCCCCCGAGGCAGAGCACGTTGGCGTCGTCGTGGGCCGCGGCGAAGCGGGCCGAGACCGAGTCGTAGGCCGCGACCGCGCGCACGCCGCGCACCTTGTTGGCGGCCATGCACACCGCGCCGCTGAAGCCGTCCAAGAGCACGCCCTTCTCGAAGTCGCCCCGGGCCACGGCTTCGCCCACGAGCCGCGCGATGTCGGGATAGTCCACGGGATCGGTCGAATGGCAGCCGAAGTCGGCCACGTCGTGGCCCTCCTTCTGGAGCCACTTCTTGACGAACTCCTTGCCGGCGAAGCCGCCGTGGTCGCTTCCGATGACGAGCTTCACTTGCCCAAGGTCCCCAAGAGCTGCGTATCGGGCTGCGGGATCACGACGTGCGAGACGAGCATGGCCTTCGGAATGGCCTGGATCCCGGCGCCGACCGCGGTGCGCACCGCGCCCACTTCGCCGGTCATGGAGACGTAGCCTTTGCCGCCGCCCACGACGGCCTTGGTCTCCAAGAGGTGGACGTTCGCGGACTTCGCCGCGGCGTCCGCCGCCTGGATGGCGGGGATGGCCTCCTTGGTCTCGATGATGCCCACCGCGTCCAAGGCTTCGACGGGGCGGCGCTTGTCCAAGGAGTCGAGCACCTGCTGATGCACGTTCCTAAGAATGAAGTTATGGATGACCGTGTCTTTGGCGAGCTCGACGCCGGCGCGCAGGGCCGACTCGACCTCGCCCACCGGGCCGGAGATCAGGATCGTGTACTTTCCCCGGGCCACGATGTTCACCTTGGCCAGCTTCACC
>DATLOS010000078.1:0-3711 GCA_035536155.1 Elusimicrobiota bacterium | reverse complement strand
CCTCGATCCGAAGCTCGGCCCCGCCCGCGCCAAGGCGCTGGCCGCCGCGCCGAAGGCCCTGGGATCTCTCGCCGAGGTCGCCGAAGTCGTGGTCCCCGGAAAGCCCGACGGCTCGGAGCTCGCCTGCCGCTACCGCGAGAGCGTCTATCCCGGCCGCTCCGGCGACGTCCTGCTGCGCTCCAAGCCGGGCCTGGTCTTCGTCGACTCGGAGACCATGGACTCGCACGGCACGCCCTACGACGACGACGCGCGGGTCCCCTTGGCCGTGATCGGCCCGGGGGTGAAAGCGGGGCGCTACGATCGGCCCGTCAGCGTGCTGAGCCTCGCTCCGAGCGCGGCGAAGCTTCTTGGAATCCCCTTCCCGCTCAGAAAAGGACGAGAGCCCTTGGCGGAGGCCTTCGGCGAGAAGGCTCCCGGCTCTGTCGCGCCTAACTCTTGTCCCTGACGGAAACGGACCGCCGCGACTGTTGTCGACAACAGTCGAATTAATGGAAACGCAATTTTAAGACGAGAACTCGCGCCGCGCGCGCTCGAGCTTCTCGGGCGAGCCCACGTCGAGCCAGCGCCACTTGTCCGCTCGGAAGGCTTGGATGCGTTCTCCGGCCGCCGCGAGCCTTAGGTAGACGGCGTTGATGGAGAAGACCCCCGTCTCCGTCATCTTGTCGAGGAGGGCCGGGGAGACGACGTGGACGCCGTCGAAGCCGAGCGCCTGGGCGCCGGACACGGGCTTCCCCGCCCATTGCGGCTTCCGGTCTTCCTCCCGGCCGACGAGACGGTCGTCCGCGGAAAACAGGAGCTTGCGGGAAGTCTCGCGCTCACGCACCGCGAGCGTCGCGAGGGCGCCGGACTGTCGGTGCGCCCGATGGAGGGCGCCTAGATCGAGGTCGGAGAGCACGTCGACGTTGTGAACGAAGAACGGCTCCTTCCCGCGAAGGAACATCGCGGCCTTCTTGAGCGCTCCGCCGGTGTCGAGAATCCGCCCCTCCTCCCGGGAAAGGAAGATCCGGATGCCGAAGTCCTTTTTGGCCTTCAGGAACGCCTCGATCTGTTCCGGCAGGTAGTGAAGGTTGACGACGGCCTCGTCGACGCCCGCGGCGATGAGCCGGCGCAGGACCCGCTCCAGCATGGGGACCCCGCCGACCTCGATCAGGGCCTTCGGCGTCTTGTCGGTGAGGGGCCGGAGCCGGGTCCCGATCCCGGCCGCGAGCACCATCGCCTTCACGCGGCGCCTTCCTGCTCCCGGTGGTGGACCTCGACCTGCACGCCATGGCGCTCGCGCAGGCGCTTGGCGAGCATCTCCGCGCAATAGACGGAGCGGTGCTGCCCGCCCGTGCAGCCGAAGGCCACCATGAGGTCGGTGAAGTTGCGCGCCCGGTAGGTCTCGACGGTGCGGCCCACCAAGGCCGACGCTGAGCGCAGGAAGGATCCCACCTCGGGCTGCCTGCGAAGGTACGCGGCCACCGACGGGTCCTTGCCCGTGAGGCGCGCGAAGCGGACGTGGCGGCCGGGGTTGGGCAGGGCGCGGCAGTCGAAGACGAAGCCGCCGCCGTGGCCGTGGTCGTCGACCGGCATGCCGTGCTTGTAGGAGAAGCTCATGATGCGCACGGTCAAGCTCAGCGAGGCCTTGCCGAACTTGCGCAAGGACGCGGACGCCACCATGCGCCGGATCACGGCCTCGAGCTCGGGCAAGCCCGGCGGCAGCCCGCCCGCGCCGATCAGGCGCTCGAGATTGCGCATCGCGAAGGGGATGCTCTGGAGGAAATGCTCCTTGCGCTCGTGAAAGCCCCGCAAGCCGTAGGTGCCAAGGGCCTGGAGGATGCGCACGAGAACGAAGGCCGGATACAGGCGGCGGAACTCCCGGCGGTCGAGCCGGACGAGCTTCGAGGCTTCCCCCAGGTACAGCTCGAGAAGCTCTTCCTGTAGGTCGGCGGGCAGATCCGCCTTCGCGTCCCAGAGCAAAGACGCGACGTCGTATTGGAGCGCGCCCTTGCGCCCGCCCTGGTAGTCGATGAAGTGGGGGCGGCCGCCGCGCAGCATCACGTTGCGCGATTGAAAGTCCCTATAGAGGAAGAAGTCGCGCGGCGCCGAGAGCAGGATCGCCACGAATCGGCGGAAGTCGTCCTCGAGCGCCTGCTCGCCGAAGGCGACCCGGCCCATCTTGAGGAAGTAGTACTTGAAGTGGCTCAGGTCCCAGAGCATCGACTGCCGGTCGAAGCTGGCGCGCGGGTAGCAGAGGGAGTAGTCGAGCGTCTTGCCGGCCTTGATCTGGAAGCGCGGCAGCCAGCGCACGGTCTCCCGGTAGGCCGCGCGCACCTCCTTCGAGAATCCGCGCGGGCCGCGGCGGGCGCTCAGGAACTTGAACAGGGTCGTGTCGCCGAGATCCTCCTCGAGGTATACGCCGGCGACCTCGTCGACGGCATAGATCTCGGGCACGGGCAGCCCGCAGGCGTGGAAATGGCGGGAGAAGCCCAGGAAGGCGCGGTTCTCGTCCCGGTCGGGACCGTAGACCCCGATGGCGGTCTTGGCGCCCCGCCCGAGGCGAAAGAGCTTGCGCGCCGAGGCGTCGCCGGCTAAAGCCGCGAAGGAGGCCGGGGCGCGGCCGAAGCGCTGCTCATAGAGGCGCCGGAGCTCGGCTTCCATCACGCAGGAATGGGGTCAGGCGTTGACTTTGTTGACGGGTTGATTACTGAGTCTATCAGAAAGTCGACAAGTCAACAAAGTCACGCCTGACCCCGCCTATAAAGCTTCGATCAGCCTCTCGAGCTCCGCGCGCGTCGCGGCGGAGCCCAGGAAGAGGCGCGTGAACCAGAGCTTCACCGCGCCCCAGGCCGAGAGCTTCCCGTCGCGCATCAGCCGCGCGACCGTCGCCCGCTCCAGGGAATGCAGGATGTAGTCCTTGGGCAGGTAGTCGGAGTAGCCGGTGTAGAGGATCATCGCCTTCTCCAACGCGGCGTACTCCGGCTTGACCAGGACGCCCAGCTTCTCCGCCTCGAGGAGGCCGTCCATCAGCCTCTCGATGAGCCCGGCCTCGGGCCGAAGGGCGATGCCCTTCGCCAGGGACTCGAGCACCTTGGCCTCCTCCTGCTTCACATCGCGGTTGGCGATGGCGTAGAGCCTCTGCGCCGCGGCGGGAACGTCGCCCGCCTGGAGCGCCAGCGCGGCGCGCATCAAGGGCTTGAGCCGCTCGATCGGATGCGGCGCGCCCTGGCCCAGGTCCATGACCACGAGCCTGGAGAAGAAGCGGTAGAGGCCGCCCCAGCGCGCGTGGCGGTTGCCGGTGTGCGGGTCGGGCTCGAGCCACTCGTCGAAGACCAGGCCGAACATGCCCTCGTCGACGGCGGCCCGGGCGATGCTCCGCTTGCTCGGCCCGAACGGGCTCCAGGAGGGCAGGTCGGCGAAACGCCGCGTGGTCACGAACTCCTCGACCATGAAGTCCTCGCTCACCAGGACCGGGTGCGGCCGCGGGATGTAAGGCCGCGCCGTGAGGAGGCGGGCGTACCAGGGCCGGCTCTCCACGCGCTCCAGCATGGCGCGCTCCTTGGCCGCCTCGTCGCGGAAGTCCATCTCCGCGCGCACCATCGCCTTGACCTCGTCGAGCAGCTGGCGCGCCGCGGGCAGGTCCAGATCGCCGCGCAGCTCCATCTCCTTGATGAGCTGGTCGATCATCTCGAACTCGCGGCTGACGCGGTACGCGGCGCCGGGGGCGCGGAT
>DATLOS010000077.1:0-3865 GCA_035536155.1 Elusimicrobiota bacterium | reverse complement strand
GACGGCCGCGGGTACTTCGGGCGCCTCTTCCCGAACGCGGGGACGCCCGGCTTGGCGGGCCAGGAACTCCCCCGCCTCGGCGGCCACGATCGCGCGCGCGGCCGCGACCTCGCGGGCGCGCCGGGCGACGTTCTCGTCGACGATCGCCTGCATGTCCGCCATCGTGTAAAGGTAGACCCCGTCGATCTCCTCGACGCCCTGCGCGACGTCGCGAGGCATGGCGATGTCGATGAGGAAGAGGGAGCGCCCGCCCCGGGCCGCCGCGGCCGCCGCGGCGTGCTCGCGGGTCACGACCGCCTCGGGAGCGCCGGTCGACGCCACCACGACGTCCGCCCGGGACATCGCCTCGGGGAAGCGCTCCCAGGGCACGATCTCGACGGAGACGTCGGACGAAAGGGATTCGGCGAGCTGGAGCGCCCGCTTGCGGGTCCGGTTGGCGAGGAGGAGGCGCGGCACCTTGGCGCTGACCAAGTGGCGCGCGGTCTTCTCCGCCATCTCCCCGGCGCCGAGGATCAGCACCGCGCTCTCGGAAAGGCGCCCGAAGATGCGCTTGGCCAGCTCCACGGCCACCGACGCGACGGAGACCTGGCCCATGCCGATCATGGTCTTCGTGCGCACCGCCTTGCCCACGTAGAGCGCGCGCTGGAAGGCGGTGTTGGTCTCGCGGCCGGTGGCCCCCGCGTCCAGGGCGGCCTCGTAGGCCTGCTTCACCTGCCCGAGGATCTCCGCCTCGCCCAGGACCAGCGAGTCGAGCCCGGCCGCGACGGAAAATAGGTGCTCCAGGGCCTGCCCCCCCTCGCGGCGGTAGGCGTGGGCCGCCAATTCGGCGCCGGCGAAGCGATCCAGGAAGCGGGCCAGGTCCTCGGCGCCGCGCCCGTCCTCCGAGACCGCATAGGCCTCGAAGCGGTTGCAGGTGGAGAGGACGACCGCCTCCTTCCAGCCGGCTTCGGAGAGGGCGCGGATGGCCGCGGCCGCGCCCAGCGCGGCCAAACGCTCCCGCGCTTCGACCGGGCAGGACTTGTGGTTTACGCCAGCGAGGAAAAGGGGCACTTTGACGACCTAACGCAACAATTCTACTAAAAATGGCGATCGGCGCTCCGAGGCTTTGCCGAGTATTTACCCGGGCGTAACAGGCCGCTAACGCGTTTTGAGCATACTGGCGGCGAAGCGGAGGCACCCATGAAACGCTCGGCCTTGCGAAAGCTCCTCGCCGCGACCCTCGTACCCTCCCTCCTGGTCCAGGATCTGGGCGCGGCGATGATCCCAATGGCGGGGCCCGCCGGCCTGCCCTCCGCGGCGCGGATGCTTCCGCCGGCTTTCCCGGCGCCCCGGACCGCGCCGCCAGCCGCCCCCCGCCCCCGGCGATCGTTCTCCCTGCCGCGTCCGCGCTTTTCCGGACTCTTCGCCCCCGTCCGCGCGGCGGCTCGCGCCTATCTCACCGTGCTCTCCCTGGGTTCTCGCCTCGGCCGCGACCTTCTGCTCCGGGCCCCCTCCGCGCGCGCGGGCTGGGCCGCCGCTCGGGCCTGGATTCTGGAGACCCGCGCTCAGATGCTTGGCGCATTGGACGTTCGCAAGGCCCTCCCCTTCCCGATCGAGGATACCGCTGAACCTCAGGCGGCGCCCGCGCCTATACAGGGTGCTGCGCCCCGTTCAGACGCCGCTATCGAGCCGGCCGAGAGCCGCTCGCCCTGGCTGGGCGCGCGGGAGGCGGCGCCGCGCGCGGACCTCGAGACCCCGTCCCTCCCCGCTCCTTCCTCATTGATGAAGCCGCGCCGCCTCGGCCCGCTCGGGAGCGTCCCTCGCCTGCGCCGGATCAGCAGCGCCTTCATCCACTCCGTGGCTGAGGCCGGCCCGACCCGGGGCGGATTCCAGACGATGAGGCTCCGGGGCGGGGACTCCGAGGTGCGAAGCTCCGCGCGTCTTGAGGCGGGCGCGGCGCCGCGTCCCAGGACCGAGGCCCAGCCGCGGCCTCAGGCGACCTCCAGCCTGGGCCAGGGCTTTCTCTCCGCGGCCGTCGCCGCGAACGCCCGCAGCCGAAGGAGCTTCTCGCCGGACAGCGCGACCGCCACGTCGGTCTATAACGCCGCTCCCAAATACTACCAGGCGATCAACGCCACCTATCCCTCAAACGAGATCGGCGCCGGCGCGGTCGCGGGCGGCAGCCAGTACGTGCTGGCCGACGGCACGAAGATCTCCACGACCTACGACGGGAGCCAGCCGTACGGGCAGCGCACCCGCTGGGCGCTCGACGCCCCGAACGGCGCCCACCAGGAGTTCATGAGCTCGCCCTTGATCTTCGACCTCGACGGCCGCGGGCTCGGCACGAGCGAGCGCCGGATCGCGATCGACATCGACGGCGACGGCAAGCTCGACTCGGTCAACGACCTGCGCCGCGGCGTCGGGCTCCTGGTCTTCGACGCCGACGGCGACGGCGTCTCGGGCCGGGACGCCCGGGAGTTCTTCGGCGACGGGACGGACGTCGACGGCGACGGCAACCGCGACCGCTTTCCCGACGGCTTCGCGGCGCTGGCCGCGTTCGCGCGCCGCGCGGTCCGCGACGGCGTGCTGCCGACCGACACCCTGGAGAAGGGCGAGCTGGGGCCGAAGGCGTTGCGCGCCTTGGAGAAGACGTACGGTCTGCGCATGCGGCTGGGCGGCTTCCGGGGAAGGACGGTCACCCTGGCGGAGGCGGGCGTGACGCGGATCGCGCTCTCGCAAGCCGACGTTGCCGCGACCCCGGACTTCGACGGCCGCGGCAACGCCCTCGCCCGCCAGGAAGGCGCCCGCTTCGTCCGGATGGACGGCAGCTCCGGGGTCTACGCGGACCTCTGGCTGCGGCGCGGCGAGGTTCCCGCCAGCGTCGACGTGGCCCTGGCTTCCCCGAATTAATAGAATCGCGGCGTGAGCGCCGCGCCGCGACAGCTGCTGAAGTGGATCGAGGTGGACCTGGGCGCCCTACGCTCCAACGCGCGCTGGGTCCGCTCCCAGCTGCGCCCCGGCGTGCGGCTGATGGCCGTGGTCAAGGCCGACGCCTACGGCCACGGGGCCGCCCAGGCCGCCAAGACCTTCCTCGATAGCGGAGCCGCTTGCCTCGGCGTCCTCACGCTGGACGAGGCCCTGTCGCTGCGCTCCGCCGGGGTGCGGGGAACGGTTGTGGTCCTCGCCCCCATCCTTCCCGCGCAGGCGCGCGAGGCGGTGCGCGCGAAAGTCGAGGTCACCGCGGCGTCGGGCGAGCTCCTCCGCGCCCTGGACCGCGCCGGCGGCCGCGCGCGCGTCCACGTCGACCTCGACTACGGCCTCGGCCGCTGGGGCCTGCCGGCGAAGGAGCTGCCGGCCCTCCTGCGCGCGGCGGACCGCCTCTCCGGCGTGCGCGTCGTCGGCATCTCCGCGCACCTCGACTACGTCCCGGGCAAGAACGCGGTCGAGGCCGAGGAGAAGCTCCGCGGCTTCGCCGCCATCGCGGCCCGCGAGAAGGCAGCGCGGCCGGACCTCGTCTGCCACGCCGCGAACAGCTCGATCGTCCTCGATTTCCCCCACTGGCAGATGGACCTGGCGCGCGTGGGCAACCTCCTGTACGGCATCAACCCGACGCGCCGGGAGACCCCGCTGCGGCCGCCGTGGCGCCTGACCGCGCGGATCATCGCGCTGCGCGACGTGCCCAAGGGCGCCTCCATCGGCTACGCGAGCGAGTACATCGCCCCGCGGCGCATGCGCGTCGCGACGCTGCCCGTGGGCTACGCCGACGGCCTGACGATGGAGCCCGCCGAGCGCCTGATCCGGCTCGGCCACGGCGTGCACTATTGGGGGATGCTGCGCGGGAAGAAGGCGCCCTTCGTCGGCCGCACCGGGATCGCCCACGTCCTGG
>DATLOS010000076.1:0-2227 GCA_035536155.1 Elusimicrobiota bacterium | reverse complement strand
ACGCAGCGGACCTTGAGTCCCAGGTCGCCGGCGCGCAGCGAGTCCGCGAGCGTCTCGATGGACTCGAGCGCGGAGAAATCCGGCTCCAGGAACAGCCGCGCGCCGGAGGGCAGGCGATCGCGGGCCGCCGCGGCCTCCCGGGGCCGGCCCGAAGCCGGCAGGCGGACCTCCAGCGAGAGAAGCGACGCCGCGCCGGCCGCGGCGGCCGAGGCGTCGACGCGCAGCGAGTCCCACGAGCCCAGGGCGCAGGCCCGCAGGCCGCGGACGCGCTCGCCCAGCGAGGCGAGCTCGCGGGCCGGCAGGACGATGTCGGCGGCGACCATGCCGGGACGGCGGAGCGTGGTCTTAAAGGAAGCGGATTCGCGCAGGGCCTCGTCCAGCGGCAGGGAGGCGGGCGCGAACGTCCCGGCGTAATCGAAAAGCCCCTCGAGCAGCGCCTCCAGGCCGGGCCGCGCCGCCGTCATCGCGCTCATGCCGGGATCGCGGCCGCGGCGACCTTCTGGCGGATCGCCCCGAAGACGCTGCGGCCGCCCCGGAGCATCTCGATCTCGACCTCGTCGCCGGCCTTGAGGAAGGGCGTCGACGGCTTGCCGGTCTTGATGATCTCCAGCATGCGCCGCTCGGCCAAGCAGCTCGAGCCCTTGGACTCGTCGACGTTGGCGACGGTCCCCCCGCCGATCACGGTCCCGGCGGAGAGCTTGCGGGTCTTGGCGGCGTGCTCGATGAGATCGTAAAAAGAGAAGTGCATCTCCCCCGCGTCGGGCTGGCCGAAGAGCTTGCCGTTGAGCTTGGTGACGAGAGGCAGGCGGAGCCGGCCGTCCCGCCAGTCGTCTCCCAGCTCGTCCGGGGTCACGGCGAAGGGCGCGAAGGCGGTGGCGGGCTTGCCGTGGAAGAAGCCGAAGCCCGCCTTGAGCTCGCGCGGGATGAGGTTCCGGAGGCTCACGTCGTTCATCGCGACCAGGAGCTTGACGTGGCCGGCGGCTTGCGCGGCCTTGGTCCCCAGCGGCACGTCGCCGGTGATCACCCCGACCTCGGACTCGAAGTCGAGGCCCCAGGCCTCGTCGATGAGGCGGATGTCGTCCTCCGGGCCGAGGAGGTTGTCGCTGATGCCCTGGTACATGAGCGGCACCGTCCTCAGGTCCTCGGGCGGCTCGGCGCCGCGGGCCTTGCGCACCAGGATGATGTGCTGGATGTAGGCGCTGCCGTCGAGCCAGGACCAGGTGCGCGGCAGCGGCGCCGCCAGGATGCCGGGCTTGAGGGCCACCACGTCCTTCCAGCTTCCGCGCTCCAGGTCCGCGGAGACCTCCTGGAGCCAGGGAAGGACGCGGTTCCAGTCTTCCAGCGCGGAAAGGAGGTTCGGCGTCAGCCCCGCCGGGACGCGCGCCGCGCGCTCTTGGGAGCGCGCGACCACGAGAAGGGCGCCGTCCTTGGCCTCGGTCCGCAGGGTAGCGAGCTTCACCGACGGAAAGATAGCAAGTTGGGCGGCTCGGGGAAAAGCGTCGGGGGGCCCTTGACGAGGCCCGTCCGGGCGGCGATCATCTATTAGGAAATGAGCGGCGCGTGCTTGGGGCGGCGCACGGATTCTTCCGAGCGGACCGGCGGGCCGTTGGACACCGGGATCGCGCTGGTTTGCGCTTTGGCCGCGGGAAGCGGCCTGCTTCTGCTTTTAGGGGCCCGCATTCTCGGCTCGCGCCAGCGCGTCGAGCGCTCCGGGCCGGACGCGGCGCTTTCGGCGTCGTTGAGCGGGCCTCGCGGCGCCGAGCGGGCGCAGCGGCCTCCGATCGCCGACTTGGTGGTCGCGGAGCGGCCGGCGGCCACGGAGGACGCCGACCCGGCGCCCGGCGGCGGACGGAAGGCGGCCGCTTCCCGGCCCGCGCCCGCGCTCGAGCGCGGAGCGCAGTCCCGCGTCCAGGCCGCGTATCTCTCCGTCCTTCGGCGCCCGCAGTACCTCTGGTCTCCGACGGTCAACGCCTGGGCCCGGGAGTTCCGCTCCTACCCGGATCTGCGGGCCATCGACGACCGCTACACGAAGGACGGCGACGCCATGGCCTTCTTGTCGGACATGGTCCGTTCGCCCAATTTCCAGGCCATGGCCGCCCGCTACCTGGTCCAGGCGGACGTGCGCGCCTTCCTGACGGATCTGCTCCGCCAGCCGGAGATCGCCTCGTCGGTGCCCGCGCTGGCGCAGGACGACGGCTTGAAGGGCGCGGCCCGCACCTTGGAGAGC
>DATLOS010000075.1:0-2683 GCA_035536155.1 Elusimicrobiota bacterium | reverse complement strand
TGCGCAGGAGCGTGGTCTTGCCGGAGCCGTTGTAGCCCAGGATGCCGAGGAAGTCCCCCGCGCGCACGCCGAAGTCGACGCCGCGCAGCACGGGCCGCCCCGAGTAGCCGAGATCCGCCTTGTGGAAGCGGAGGACGCCCTCGTTATCCTGGGTCACGGGGACATCATGTCGGATTCTTGCCCGCCGCCGCAAGCAAGGCCTTGATGTTGGCCTCCGACAGCTTGGCGAACGTCTCGGTGCCGGGCAGCGCGTTGGCCATGATGCCGATCACCGCGATCTTGGCCCCGGTCTGCTCGGCCAGCCACTCGCAGGTC
The DNA here is from genome assembly GCA_035536155.1 of Elusimicrobiota bacterium. Taxonomy (GTDB): domain Bacteria; phylum Elusimicrobiota; class Elusimicrobia; order UBA1565; family UBA1565; genus DATLOS01. The sequence goes on along the minus strand of DATLOS010000075.1, from coordinate 2,368 downwards.
TTGGGCTCGAAGTGCTGCTCGCGCACGATGAGCGTCACCCCCTGCGCCTTCATCTCCTGGACCAGCTTGGCCAGGTGCGTGGGCGTAGGGGCCACGCCGGGCTTGAGCTCGACCGTGTCGATGAAGTCGATGCCGGTGAAGCGGGCGAGGTACGCCACGTCCTTGTGGTAGGAGACCGCCTTCACGCCCTTGAGCGGCGCCGCCTGCGCCCGCCAGCGCGCGATCTGCGGCTCGAGCTCGGCGAGGTACGCCTTGAGGTTCTTGTCGAACACGGCCGCCTTGTCGGGGGCGATCCGCGACAGCCCCCGGGCGACGTTGCGCGCGATGATCGGCCCGTCGTCGGGCCCTACGTTGTAGTGCGGGTTGCCCTGGGGATGCAGCTCGCCCTCGGCCCGGCTCAGGTTCTCCGGCTTCTCCAGGACGGAGATCCCCTCCGAGCAGTCGATGCAGCCGGGGCCGAGGCACTCCTTCACCACGTCGGTGCGCATGCGCGGGTTCGCGGCGACGTCGAGCAGGCCGGGGAGGAAGGAATGCTCGACGGTGAGCCCGAGATACACCACGGCGTCCGCCCGGTTGAGCTTGGAGACGAAGCTCGGCCGCATGACGACCTGATGGATGTCCTCGGTGCCGCGGGCCAAGCCGTCCACCGTGACTTCATCGCCTCCCACGCGCTTGGCGATGTCGACGAGCTCGGGGATGGTGGCCACGACGCGCAGCTTGGCCGACGCCGAGACGGCCCCGGACAGCGAGACGGCGAGCGCCAGCAAGATGTTTCTCATGTCGTTTCTCCTATCGGTCGCGGAACCCGTGGACGTGGTGGCCCAGCACGCCGGTCCACTGCAGGGCGATCACGTCGCTGCGCAGCATCCCCGGCACGTTGTTGCAGACGCGGGAGTACGCCAGCCGCAGGCGCTGGAACTCGGTCACGTCGTAGGTCAAGAACGCGGTGTACGTCTTGACCAGCCGCCGCGCGTTATCCAAATCCTCGCTCAAGTCGGCCAGGACGCCCGGGCGCCAATGGCGGCCCAGCTTCACCTGGACGTAGGAGAAGCCGCCGTAGGCGTGGACCCGCCCCGTGGGAAGCCTCGTCGAAGGATCGAAGCGGCGCTCGTCGTTGAGCATCGCCTCGGTGCCCCACACCACTCCTTTATAAAGCCCGCCCTGCGACGGCTGGTAGCGGTAGGTGAAGTCGACCCCGCTGAGCGAGCGCCAAGTGTCGCCGCTGGTGATGGTCGCGGCGGGCGAGCCCGTGACGGTGACGTCCTCCACCATCTTGCGCTTCGGAGTCCAGGCCGAGTCCACGCCCAGCTCCACGCTGTGGGCGTCGCTCAAGTCCGCGTAGGTGCTCAGCCGGCCCAGGTAGGTGAACTCGTCCAGCGGACGGCCCTGGTCGTTGGTCCGCCGGTCGTTGTCCGCCCCGATCTTGTTGTAGGCCCCGAACACCGCGTTCAGGTAGAACGGGGTCGGAAAGAGGTAGGAGACCTCCACGCCGTCCGCCTGGGTCTCCCCGCCGATGAAGGTATCGAGGGAGCGGGGACGGTCGATCACGGGCAGCTCGTGGTCGTGGAAATGCGCCAGCCGGCCGAAGGACGCGAACAGCCGGCCGCCGGTCACCGTCAGGTTCCAGGGCAGGGCCGTGGTCTGCAGCGCGGCCTCCTCCAAGTCCACCCCCCCGTTCGAGCCGGTGATGATCGCCCACCCTTTTAGGAACGGATCGATCGGCGCCTCGATGTTGAGCTCGGCGGCCCGCAGCAGGAAGCTCGCCTTGTCGTCGGCCTGGCGATACACCGTGTCGAGGGCCATGCCCATGGCCGGGTTGAACGCCGATATGGACGTCTTCGCCGGGGCCCCCTCGAGCGCGCTCACGCGCTCCTGCAGGGCCTTCAGCTGCTCCTTCGTATCCTTCAGCTCCGCGGACTCGCCGCCTGGCGACGCCGCCCGCGCCAACGGCGCGAGCAGGAATAACAGCACGAAAAATCTCATAAATTCCCCCTAATTTTGGACTTTAGCGCAAACGGAAACGGATTGCGAGCGTCAGGCGGCCGGGGGAGCCCGAGGGGAGAACGAACCGACAAGGTGGGCGACGAGAGGGGAATCCGGCGCGGCCGGGACGCGCTGGAGAGCCGGCGACCGGGACGCGGACGCCCGGGCGGCCGGACCGAGGACGTCGGCCAGCCGGGCGAGGGCGGAAGAGACGGCGCAAGAGCCCTCGTCATGGTGGTGGTGCCGGGGGGCGCCCTTGGGGCTCAGCCGGGAGGCGCCCGCCTGGATCGCTTCATGAGGATGGGACGCCTCGATCCGGGCGACCTGCCACTCGTGGGCGGCGGGCAGGACGAGCTGGGCGCCGAGGGCCAGCGCGGCGGCGATC
>DATLOS010000074.1:0-5187 GCA_035536155.1 Elusimicrobiota bacterium | reverse complement strand
GGCGGTCGAAAGCGTCACCGGGGCCTCGTCCTTCTCCGGCGCGGGACGGTTCGCCCACTGCTTCGCGACGATCGCCGCCACAGCCCCGGCGGCGGCGAGGGCGAGCACCAAGGTCGGCCAATAGAAGCCCTCTTTGGGCGGGCGCTCCACGGGACGGGGGCGCGCTGGCTGCGGCGCGGCACCTGCGCTGGGTGCCGCACCCGGTATGGGCGCGGGGGCCGGCTTGGGCGCCGGTTGAGAGGGATCCATAGTTCCGCTCAACGGACTATAGCCCGGATTCCCAAAAAAAGCACGCCCTTTTTCAGCGAAATACGAAGCAGTCCAAAAGGAAGACCGCGATCATGGAGCAGCAGATGACGAAGCGGCCCAAGGACGAGGCGAGGAGCCCGAGGCCCGAGCCGACCCCGGCCCGCAGCGCGTCGGCCAGCGGCCGGCGCGCGAAGAGCGCCTCGGCCGCCGCGGCCCCCAAAAGAGCGCCGATGGGAGCGCCAAAGAAACCCAGGCCGAGTCCGGCCAGCGCCCCGAGGCCTGCACCCAGGAGGCCCCAGCCGCTGGCGCCGTAGCGCCGCGCTCCGACCACCGTGCACACGGCGTCGAGGAGCACCGAGCCCACGGCCAGGACGGCGAAGAGCGCCAAGGTCCAATACGAGAGATAAGCCGGCAGGAAGAGCTTGTGAAACACCGCCGCGGCGAGGATGAGGGGGGCGTCCGGCACCCAGGGGACGAAGGTCCCGGCGAGCGCCGCGAGCATCAGGGCCGCGGTGAGCAGCCAGACCGCGGCGGGCGGCATCAGCGCGCGTCGGCCAAGGCGTAGGCCATGGCCGCCAGCGCCGCGGCGTCGTCGGCCAAGTCGCGCGGCGCGACCTTGTCCGGCGTGTCGGCCGGGCTGTGGTGGTAGTCGAAGTAGCGCTCGTCGGCGGTGTCCAGGCTCAGGCCCGGCACGCCCGCCGCGGCCAAGGGCTTGATGTCGGTCCCGTGCGAGCCGTCGGAGATGGTTCCGGCCCCGAACGGCTGGAGCTCGGTGGCCAAAGCCTTCACTCGCGCGAAGGCCGCGGTGGAGGCCGCGACCGAGAAGCCGCGCGGAGCGTAGCCTCCGGAGTCGAACTCGATCGCCGCGGCGTGGCGCGGCAGCTCCGCCGCGTGCTCCTTGGCGTAGGCCTTGGCCCCGCGCGTGCCGTTCTCCTCGTTGGTCCACAGGACCAGGCGCACGGTGCGCCGCGGCCGCAGGTTCAGCGCCTTCAGGATCCGCAGCGCTTCCCAGGCCGCGACGACCCCCGCGCCGTCGTCATGGGCGCCGGCGCCCACGTCCCAAGAGTCGGCATGGCCGCTGATGAGGACGATCTCGCCGGGCTTCTCCCGCCCGGGGAAATCCGCCACGAGGTTGGCCGAGTCCGCCTCGGGCAGCTCTTTCGCGCCCAAGACCAGCTTCACCCGCGGCGTCTCGCCCCGCTCGGCCCAGCGCCCCAGCATCGCCGAGTCCTCGACCGACAGCGCCGCCGACGGGATGCGCGGCGCGTCGGCCGCGTACTCCGTCGACCCGGTGTGCGGGGTGCGCAGGGACGCCGAGGCCACCGAGCGGATGAGGCAGGCGACGGCTCCGGCCCGCGCCGCCGCCGAGGGGCCGTCCCAGCGGTAGCGGCCGGTCGCGCCGTAGTCGGTGTAGGGGACGTCGAAGAGGACGACCTTCCCCTTGGCCCGGGCCTTCTTCGCCTCCAGGTCCTCGAAGCTGCGCACGACCAGGACGTCGGCCTCGATCCCGCCCGGCGGAGTGCCTACGGTCCCGCCCAGGCCGAGCAGGGCCAGCGGCCGGCGCGCCGGGCGGATGAGCTCGGCCGACTCCTCGCCGCGGACCCAGACCGGGACCTTCACCGGCTCGAGGCGGACCGCGAAGCCGTCGCGGCGCAGGGAGTCCGCCGCCCAATGCAGGGCGCCGTCGAGGTTCGTCGAGCCCGCGAGCCGCGGGCCGAAGGCGTCGCAGAGATAGGCGAGCCGCTCCCAGATCTCCTGCGACGAGGCCCGCGCCCGCGCGAAGATGCGCGCGGCGGGCGGCAGCCCGCCTGTCCCGGAGCCGTTATGAGAGATGCGTTCGGCTGCCGGGGCGGCCGGCGCGGCCAGGATCAGGAGGAGAGCGGCGAGCGCCCTCAAGAGATCTTGATCAGCTCGACTTCGAAGTGGAGCTCGGCGTTCGGGGGGATGACGCCGCCCGCGCCGCGCTTGCCGTAGCCGAGCTCGGAGGGGATGATGAGCTTGCGGGTCTCGCCCGGGCGCATGCTGCCCACGCCCTCGTCCCAGCCCTTGATCACCTGGCCGACGCCGATCGTGAACTCGAAGGGCTCGCCGCGGTCCTTGGAGGAGTCGAACTTGGTGCCGTCCTTGAGCGTGCCGGTGTAGTGCACGGTCACGGTCTGGCCCTTCGAGGGGGGAACGCCCTTGCCTTCCTTGAGCACCTGGTACTGGAGTCCGGACGCCGTGGTCTTGGTCTCGGGCATGTTGTCTCCTAGCTGCGGGTGAGCTTCTTGTAGTGGATGCGGTGCGGCTGGGCGGCGTCGCCCAAGCGGCGCTTGCGGTCTTCCTCGTAGTCGGTGTAGTTGCCCTCGAAGAAGCGCACCTGGCTGTCGCCCTCGAAGGCGAGGATGTGCGTGGCGATGCGATCCAGGAACCAGCGGTCGTGGCTGATGACCACGGCGCAGCCGCCAAAATTGTCGAGGGCTTCCTCCAGCGCGCGCAGGGTGTGGACGTCCAGGTCGTTGGTGGGCTCGTCGAGGAGGAGGACGTTGCCGCCCTCCCGGAGCATGCGCGCCAGGTGCACGCGGTTGCGCTCGCCGCCGGAGAGGTCCTTGACGAACTTCTGCTGGTCCGAGCCCGAGAAGTTGAAGCGCGCGACGTACTGGCGGGACTGGATCTCCTTCTTGCCCAAGGTGATCACGTCGAGCCCGTCCGAGATCGCCTCCCAGATGTTCTTGTCCGGGTCGAGGGTGGAGCGGTCCTGGTCGACGTAGCTGAGCTTGACGCTCTCGCCGACCTTGAAGGTGCCCGCGTCCGGCTTCTCCTTGCCGGAGATGAGCTTGAACAGCGTGGTCTTGCCGGCGCCGTTCGGGCCGATCACGCCCACGATGCCGTTGGGGGGGAGCTTGAAGCTCAGGTTCTCAAATAGAAGCTTGTCGCCGTACGCCTTCGACACGCCCTTGGCCTCGATCACGTTCTCGCCCAGGCGCGGGCCCGGCGGGATGTAGATCTCGAGCTCGGACTCCTTCTTGTCCGGGGACTCCTCGAGCATCGCGTCGTACGCCTTCAGGCGGGCCTTGCTCTTGGCCTGGCGGCCCTTGGCGCCCATGCGCACCCACTCGAGCTCCTTGGCCAGGCTCTTGTGGAACTTGGACTCGGACTTCTCCTCCTGGGCGAGCCGGGCCTGCTTCTGCTCGAGCCAGGAGGCGTAGTTGCCTTTCCACGGGATGCCCTCGCCGCGGAAGAGCTCGAGGATCCAGCCCGCGACGTTGTCGAGGAAGTAGCGGTCGTGGGTCACGGCGATGATGGTGCCCTTGTACTGGCGCAGGTGCTGCTCCAGCCACTCGACCGACTCCGCGTCCAAGTGGTTCGTGGGCTCGTCCAAAAGAAGGATGTCCGGCTCCTGCAAAAGCAGGCGGCACAGGGCCACGCGGCGGCGCTCGCCGCCCGAGATGTGCTCCACCTTGGCGTCGGGCGGGGGACAGCGCAGGGCGTCCATGGCGACTTCGAGCTTGTTGTCGAGCTCCCAGGCGCCGCAGGCCTCGATCTTCTCCTGGAGCTTGCCCTGCTTCTCGAGGAGCTTCTCCATCTCCTCGGGCGGGACCTCGACCGAGAGCTTCTCGTTGATCGCGTCGTACTCCTTGAGGAGGCTCTTGATCTCGGCCACGCCCTCCTCGACGACCTCCTTCACGGTCTTGGTCTTGTCGAGCTGGGGCTCCTGCTCCAGGATGCCCACGGTGTAGCCCTTGGACTGGGTGATCTCGCCGGTGTAGTCCTTGTCGATGCCGGCCATGATGCGCAGGAGCGTGCTCTTGCCGCTGCCGTTGTCGCCCAGGACGCCGATCTTGGCGCCGTAGTAGAAGGAGACATAAATGTCCTTGAGGACCTGCTTCTTGGGCGGGTGGATGCGGCCCACCCCGATCATGGAGTAGATGATCTGCTTCGTGTCTACCGTCGTGGCCATGCGTTCTCCTCGCGTCTGGCGCGATTATAGCAATTGGCCTATCCTTGCGGGGATCGGAGGGATCCATGAACATGCTTCTGGCCGTCGCCTTGACCTTCGCCGCGCCGCCGGCCCGCGCGGGCTCGAGCGCCGAGGTCTACAGCCTTCAGGTCCAGCGCCGGAGCGCGGACGGCGAAGGCGGCTTTCCCCAGCTCGGGCAGGGCGCCTCGACCATGGTCCTTGGATTCCTGCTCCGCGCGCCAGGCTGCCTCTTCATGGGCTTGCCCCCGGATGCGTTGCGCACCGAGAGCTACTCCGATGACAAGGGCCAGGAGTTGGGCATGGGCGTGGGCATCCAGCTCGCGCAGGGCATGCATCCCGCTCCGATGACGGCCTCGGAGCAGGCCATCCCCCTGACGCTTTCCATCCAGCGCGCGCCTCCTCCCGGGACGCTCAAGATCCGCTACAAGGGCGAGGCCTCCCTCACCTGCGCGGACGGCGCCAAAAAGAGCCGCACGGAGAAGGCGGACCTCAAGAAAAGCGCCGTCGTCGAATCGGGCCCCTTCGTCCTCCGGTTCGCGCCCATGAATCCCAACGCCCCGAACTCGATGCTCCGCCTCGACGTCGAAGGGCCGCTTCGCCAGCTCGCCCATCTGCGGATCACGGATTCCACAGGACGGGAGCTGCAGAACGGCGCCGCGTGGCAGAACACGCGCATGATGCGCTTCAACGCGATGTTCGGCGGCGCGGGGCGGCCCTTCCAGACGTACATCCAATCCGCGGACTCGGCGAACGTCGAGCTGGAGTGGTATGAGAAGACCAAGACGGTTCAGGTCCCCGTGCTCCTCGAGACCGGCATTGGCCTCTGATGCCCTTCCGGCGGCGCTCCTTGCGCTGACGTTCTCCATCGCGCCGCCCGCGGCGGCGGCCCCGAAGGCCGGCGTGGAGGTCGTTTCCTTCCGGACGACCTCCTCGAGCGCGATGGCGCGCCTCTTCGTCCGCGCGCCGGGCTGCGTCTT
>DATLOS010000073.1:0-2803 GCA_035536155.1 Elusimicrobiota bacterium | reverse complement strand
GCGTCAGCCAGGGGCGGCGCCGGAGGAGGAACTCCCACAGGTCCTGGCGGGGCCGGACGGGAGCGGAGTCCGCGCGCCGCTCGGGCGCCGGGCTCGCCCGCAGGACGTCGGGATCGGCCAGCAGGGCCTCCACGGAGCGGATGGGGAGCCGGCCCTCGACCAGGAGCGCCGTCTCGCCCGTGCCCGGGACGGCCCAATGGCCGAGCACGCGGGTCACGACGAATCCCGCTCTCTCCCGCAGCCGAGGAGCCAGGGCCTCGAGCGCCGCCATCGGCGCCTCGCCGGCCGGCACCCGCAGCCCGACCTCCATCGTCGTCCCCGCGTCCTCCGCGCGCGCCGGCGGCTCGGAGCCCAGCTCCACCCGAAGGACGCCGCGCCGGCGCAAAGCCTGGCGAAAGCCCGATGGGGAGAACGTCCCGTAGAACTCGCCCGCTCCTTTTCGGATCGCCCCACCGCCGGGATCGGCGCGAAAGCCGGTCTCGGACGCCAGCGTCTGCTCGGCCCGCTCCAGCGAGCCGCCGAAGCGCGCCAGATCCACCCGGACCTTGACGGGCAAAGACACGGCGAGCGCGGAGGCTGGGACCGGAGCCGGGGCGTCGCGCAGCGGCTCCCGTCGCGAAGCGGCCCAAGGAAGCGGCGTCGTCGCCGGGGCTCCGCTCGCGCTCGCCGCGGAGCGGGACCTGCCGTGCGCCTGCGCCCAGCTCTCGTGGAAGTCGCTGGTCTCGGGGTCGTGCTCGTAGTTCGCCGCGACCGCGGTCGCCCCTCCAGCCGCGGCCGCCCGCACCGCGCAGGCCAAAACGCATGCCCCCAATAGTCCCATGCTCCGCATAGGACCTTGAACCTACAATAGTGGCTGGAGACGAATCAAGCCCGGCGCTCAGCGGCCCGGCTTCGGCGCCAGGCCGCGCACGAACTCCTCGAAGGCGCGCAGCTTGGGCTCGTCGCCGGGAAGAGGCTTGGCCGAATCGACGTAGGCCAGGCGCGCCGTGGAGCCCGGGCCGCCGACCAAGGCGCGCCAGCGGGCGCGCTCCTCCTCGAGGCTCGCGCCGGGCCGGACGATGGAGAAGACGCGCCGGGAGCGGCCCGCGCGCGTCGCGACCAGCTCGTCCGGGAGGCGGAACTGGTAGAAGCCCCCGTTCATGCGCGGGTGCTCGGCGCGCAGGAAGGCCGCGCGGTCGACGTCGAGCAGGAACATCTGCGCGTTGTTGGGCTCGGCGAAGAGCAGGACCTCGTCCTCTCCCGTCCCCTCGAGCGTCCGCCGCTCCACCTCGCCGCGGACCCGCTTGATGGCGGCCAGGGCGCGCTGGTTCGCGAGCTGCGGGAGCGCCGAGACGAGCAGCCACGCCAGCGCGAGGCCGCCCGCCGCCCAAGCCTTCCCCCCGAGCCGGTCCAGGAGCGCGCCGGCTCCCTCGGCGACGAGGATCAAGTAGAAGGGCAGGGCGAAGAGCGTCTGGCGGGGAAAGAAGTTGTAGGAGAACACGCGGTCGAGGAGCAGCACCGCGGCGAGCCCCCCGGGCACCCAGAGCGCCGCGAGGCTCCACGGCCCGGAGCCTCTGCGCCCGAGGCGCGCCAGGCCCGCGGCCGCGAGCGCGGCGTAGAGCGCCGCCGCGGCGACGCTGGCCGCGCGCGCTCCGGCCGGGAACATGGGGAACGCTCCCTCCGAGGCCTGCCCCCAGACCAGGAGCGCCCGCGCCGCGTCGCGCAGGGGATGCCAGCCGTAGAGCTCGTTGAAGTAGAAGTAGCGCCGCTCGAGGAGCTGGTGCGCGGCGAAGGCATGCCAGGGAAGATAAGCCATGACGACCGCGGCGGCCCAGGACGCCCAGCGCTTGAGATCCGCGCGGCGAACCGCCGCCACCCACGCGCCCTCCAGCGCCATGGCCGCGAAGGCGTACGGGTGCGTGTACGTGAAGAGGATTTGGAGCGCCGCCCAAGGTGCCAGCGCGGCGGCGCCGGTCCCCTCCAGACCGCGCAGAAGGGCCAGGACCGACAGCACCGTCTCCAGGACCATCGGCGGGTAGAACGGCGTGCGGCGCGACCACTCGGCGTGGAGCAGCGAGCCGGCCAAGAGCAGGGCCGACAGGAGGCCGGTGCGCCGTCCCCCGATCCGGCGGCCCAGGAAGTAGAGCGGCACGACCGTCGCGGCCCCGAGGAGCGCGTTGGGCAGGCGCAGGAGCTCCGGGGTCTCGAGCCAGCGCCCCCAGACGTGGTTCGCCAGCGGGCCCAGCAGCGCGTGCAGCGGGTTGTCGCGCAGGATGTCGAGAAGTTGGCCCAGCGAGCGGGGCTTCCACGCCGCGAACGCCTCGAAGTACTCGTCGATGTAGAGCGCCTGGGAGCGCAGGCCCCAGAGCCGCAGCGCCGCGGCGCCCGCGGCGACGGCGGCCAGCAGCCAGGCCGTCCGGGGGGCGGGAGCGTCCGCCCGCGCGTCCGTCACGCGCCGCGCCTCGCGGCGCGCAGGCCCGCGCCCGCCAGAGCCGCCGCGAGACCCAACGCGCTGCCCATGGCCAGCGCGGCGCCGCCGCGCGCGACGGCCTCGAGGAGCGGCCCGCGGGCCAAGGCGACGGCCTGCGCCGTCCCGGCGGGACCGAAGAGCCCCAGCAGGATCCACGGCCGCGGGTCGGCCCCGGCGGAGCGGCCGGAGTCCGCGGCGTCGAGGCGCCGGTACTGCGACCACAGGCCCAGCCAGAGGGCGGGATAGCCGATCAAGGCCTCGGGCCAGCGGCCGCCGAGGACCGCGCCGGGCGAGCCCAGCGCCGCGGCGAGCCGGTCGGCGGCCCGGCCCAGCCACGCGGGCTGGACCAGGAGC
>DATLOS010000072.1:0-2951 GCA_035536155.1 Elusimicrobiota bacterium | reverse complement strand
GCCGCTTCGCGCGCTCGGGGTGATCCTTGGGCAGCTTCACCGCGTCCATCACGGCGTCGAAGGAGGCCGCGTCCTCGACGGTGAGGTTGCGCATCCCCGCCGCCATGCAGGCGAACTCGCCCCCGGCCTTGGCCAGCGCGGCCTTGCCCTCGGGAGTCGCCTTCTTGCTCTGGGCGCTGACTCCCGCGGCCATCTGGCCGAGGGCGCAGCCGATCGCGCCGGCGACTCCCGCCGCCGAGCCGCCGCCCGGGGTCGGGTCCGTGGAGGCGAAGGCGTCGACGAGGCGCGCCGCCGCGGTCTCCCAGCCCCCTTCCATCGCGTCGAGGCGGTTCTCGAGGATCTGCTCGTGGGAGAACCCCGCCACCTGCATGCGCTGGAGGGAGAAGTCGACGAGCGCCTTGCGCGGGACGAGGCCCACGATCTCGGTCGAGTCGATCAGGGCGCCCAGGGCGCCCGCCTCGGTCTGGACCGCGTCCCAGACCTTGGCGATGCCGGTCACCGCGTAGTCGGTGAGCACGGTCGAGATCTGCACCTGGCCTTTCGCCGCGAGGTCGATCTCCTTCGCGCGCAGGGCGGGCAGGCCGCCGCCCGAGGTGCGGATCTTCTTGGCGATGACCTTGGCGTCCTCCATCGAGAGGCCGGTCAGGTTCACGTTGAAGTTGATGATCTGCTCGCGCGCGCCCACCGCGACCGCCCCGGCCGTGGGATGGATCTTTTTGGGCCCGAAGTCGGGGTCCCGATCGGGGTTCTTGCCGATCTCCTCGCGCAGGCCCTCAAACTGGCCCTTCCTCACCTGGGCAAGATCCTTGCGCTCGGGACGCTGGGCGGCGCGATCATAGAGGAACACGGGGATCTCGAGGTCCTTGCCGATCCTCTCCCCCAGCCGCTTGGCCAGGGCCACGCACTCCTCGATGGTGGCGCCGGCCACCGGGATGAAGGGGATGACGTCCACGGCGCCCATGCGGGGGTGCTCGCCCTTGTGCCGGGTGAGGTCGATGAGCTCGCGCGCCTTGGTCGCGGCGCGATAGGCGGCCTCCACCGCCGCGTCGGGCGGGGCCACGAAGGAGAGCACGCAGCGATGGTGGTCGGCGTCGGTCTCCACGTCCAGGACCTTCACGCCGGAGACGCCGCGGGCCGCGGCGACGATCGCCTCGACCTTGGCCTTGTCCCGGCCCTCGGAGAAATTCGGAACGCACTCGACGAGCTTGCTCATATCGGCCTCCAGAAGCGTTCCCGATTATACAACACCCCCCGCTAGGACCTTGGGGGGCCCCGGAGCTAGGCCGTTATCCCCCCGTTCCCTAGGCCCGAAGCCCCCTGCCCCGGCGCCCGCGACGGCTATTCTAAGAGGAATGCGCGCGCTCGCGGGGATTCTCTGCGTCGCCCTGGCATCGGGAGCCGTGCCGCCCGCCGCCTGGGCCGCGGCGTCCCGCGTCCGGGTCGAGGCGCCGCAAACCGGCGTCCTGCCGCCCGGCGCCGGCGTCCTTCCCAGCTCTAGCGTCCAGTTCCCATCCTTGGAGGCGCCCTCATTTCCCGAGCTCTCGACGCAGCCGCAGGCCGGCATCGACGCGCCCCACGAGTTGACGGCGTCCGCGCAAGCCGCCGAGGCCCTCGCCCCGCCGCCCATGGCGCCGCCCATGGCGCCGCCCAGCCCCGCCGAGACGCGGCCTCCTGCGGACAAGCCCGGCCTCGCGGCGCTGACGAAAGAAAGCGCGGAGCTGGCGGACGTCCCCGCGGGAAGCCCGGCCGCGGCGCGCAGCCTCGACCACGCCTTCGTCAACGCCGGGACGGCCGTGCGGACGCAGTCCTTCGATGCTCCCGCCGCGGCGGACGCCGCGCCCTCCGCGAGCCCGCTAGCACCCGCCCCGGCCGCGCACGCTCTTCTGAACGAAACGGCCTCGAACCCGCCGGCGCCGGAGGCCGGCGCGGGCTCCGGCCTCTGGGCCGCGCTGAGGAGGTTGGCGGGCTCCCTGTTCGGCCCCGCCCCGAAGACCGACCCCAACGACCCCTTCCACGACCCGCGCGGCGGCCTGCGCCTCGACCTCTACGTGGCCCTCATCCAGCATATCCTCGACCTCGACGCGCCCGAGCGCGAGGCCTATCGCGACCGCATCCGCGCCGCCCTCGACTCCGGCGCGCCCGGCCCCGTCCTGGAGGCCATCGCCGCCGAGCGCCGCGCGGCCGGGTTTCCCTTCGAGCCGGCGCGCCTCGAGACCGCCCTGGACCGCCAGACCGGCACGCGCTACCAGGCCGCGGTCGAGCTCCTCAACAACGGCTTCGACGCGATGGGAGACGCCATCGGCCGCTTCGGCATGGGCGTGTTCCAGGCCGTGGGCTGGCTGGAAGAGGACGGCGACAACCTGGAGTACCGCGGGCGCGACCCCGAGGACCCGACGCGCCAGCGCTGGGTGCGCTTCTCGCGCGCCCGCGGCCGGCTCTGGGTGGACCTGGGCTCCGAGACGCGCGCGGGCCTCGAGCCCGGCACGGAGGTCGTCTTGCGCAAGAAGTCCCCGATCCGGCAGGCCGAGCTGCGCGGCTACCTGCGCCAAAAGCTCGGCCTCAGCCGGCGCGGCGCCGTGGTCGAGGCCGGCCCGGAAGCGGACCATGTCCTCAACGACCTTTCCGCCTACCGCACCGTGGACGGCGAGGCCGTGTCCTACCGCCTCGGCGCCGCCTCGGTGCGCTTCGAGGTCGGCGCGGGCGGCCGCGAGCTGCGCTTCCGGGACTCGGGGCGCGGCCTCTCCGCCGCGGCGACGGCGGAGGCCCTGCCCGTGCCCGGCGTCTCCACCAACCGCAGCAACGCCGCCCTGGCCCGGGACCTGCAGGAGGGCGCGGCCCGGCCCCGGAGCGAGGAGCTCTTCTACCGCCCCGGCGCCCCCGCCTCCCGAGGCTCGGTGGTACTCCTCGTGGGCGGGACCGAGGTGGAGACTTTGGCCGTGGAGGGCCAGGAC
>DATLOS010000071.1:0-2147 GCA_035536155.1 Elusimicrobiota bacterium | reverse complement strand
CAGAGCTCGATCAAGCTCCCGCGGCGCAGGCCCCCGCCCTCCAAGGCGTCCAAGGGCGGCGCCGAGAGCAGCGGGCGGGCGCGGCGCTCGGCCAAGACCCGCTGCAGCTCCGAGCCGGTCTGAAGGCCGCTAATACTCGCGGAGAAGTCCGACCACTTTTCCGACCAGGGCATAGGCATCTCGAGGACCGATGGAAAGGGGAGCGAAGGCGGGGTTGGCCGGCTCCAGCGTCAGGCCGTCCTTTTTCTTGCGGAGGGTTTTCACCGTGGCCTCCCCGTCGAGCAGAGCCACCACCACCTCGCCCGCCTCGGCGTCGGCCTGGGGGCGCACCAGCACCAGGTCCCCGTCGAGGATCCCGGCGCCGATCATGCTCTCTCCGCGCACGCGCAGGAGGAAGCAGCCCTCTCCCCGCGCCGCGGAGGCGTCCAGGACGCGGTGGCCCTCGACGTTCTCCTCGGCCAGGATGGGCTTGCCCGCGGCCACGCGTCCGACAATGGGCACGCGCCGGCCCGAGGCGCGCCGGGCCAGCTCCAGGGCCCGGGCCCCGGGGCGGCGACGCAGGAGCCCTTGGCGCTCCAGGGCCGCGAGGTGCTTCTCCACCGCCCGTGTCCCGGAGAACCCCAAGGCCGCGGCCAGCTCGCGCAGGGAGGGCGGATAGCCCCGCTCGTCGAGGGCGCGCTCGATCAAAGAGAGGACGCGGCGCTGAGCCATGGTAGGCATTTGCCTACCATGGTAGCCGGGCCCGGCCGAAAAGTCAAGGGCGCAGGCCCAGGCGCGCCGCCCGCAGGTCCGCGACGAAATGCTCGCGCTGGCGCTGGCGCTCGTCGGCATCGGGAGCGCGCAGGATGGAGGAGGGATGGACCGTGGCCAGGATGCGGCGCCCGTTCTTCCAGGGCAGAATCCGGCCCCGCTGCTCGGTGACGCGGAAAGCGCGCCCCAGGAGCGCCTGGGCCGCCGTGGCCCCCAGGCAGACCACGAGCCGCGGACGCACCAGCTCGAGCTCCGCGTCCAGCCAAGGCAGGCAGGCGCGCACCTCGACGAGGCTCGGCTTCTTGTGGATTCGGCGCTTGCCCCGCGGCTCCCACTTGAAGTGCTTGACCACGTTGGAGACGTAGACGTCCGTGCGCGAGATGCCGGCCTCGTCCAGGGCTTGGTTGAGGAGGCGGCCCGACGGCCCCACGAAAGGCTCGCCCTCCCGGTCCTCCTCGTCTCCCGGCTGCTCCCCCACCAGGAGCACCGACGCCCCCTCCCGCCCCCGCCCGAACACGGTCTGGGTACCGGTCCGCCAGAGCGGGCAGGCCCGGCAGCCGGCCGCCGCGCTCTTGAGCGCGGACAAGCCTCCCGTGGAAAGCTCGCGCAGGACTCCCTCTTCCAGTTCTCTCATCGCCCGATTGTACGCGAGCGCGTCCTGCCCCGGCCATGATCGCCGTGGAAATTTTTTTCGACCGCCTTCGACACGAAAGCCTTGCGCGCCGGCGATGGCGCCCGCGCGCCGGGGCCGCTAGACTCCGAGGATGACGCGCGGCCGCGCGACCATCGGCGTCGACATCGGAGGGACGAAGACCCTCCTCGCCCTGTTCGACGAGAAGTTCCGCCTGCTCGACCATATAAAGGAGCGGACCCCCGCGCGCGAGAAGTTCGAGGAGTTCCTTCTCTCGAGCGCCGCGAAGCTCGCCCGCCGCGCCGAGCGGGAGGCCCGGGAGCTGGTCGGCGTGGGCGTGGGCTGCGCCGGGACGGTCGACCTCCGGGGAGAGCTCACCGCCTCGCCCAACGTCCCCTTCCTGGCGGGCTACCCGCTCCGAAGCAAGCTCGCCAAGGCGGCGGGCGCCGGCGTGACGCTGGGCAACGATGCCCAGCTCGGCCTCTACGGCGAGCACCGGCTGGGCGCGGCCGTGGGCCTTCGGCACGTCATCGGGGCTTTTCTCGGCACCGGGGTCGGCGGCGCCCTGATCGTCGACGGCGAGCTCTATCGGGGCGCCGGCGGCGCCGCCGGCGAGCTCGGGCACTTCCTGGTCTCGCCGCTTGGCCGCCTGGCGGGCTCGGAGCGCAAGGCGACCCTGGACGACCTCGTGAGCCGGCCGGGGATCGCCGGAGAGGCCGCGGCGATCGCCTCGAGGCGGGAGGCGCCCGGGCTGGAGCGCCTCGCG
>DATLOS010000070.1:0-3133 GCA_035536155.1 Elusimicrobiota bacterium | reverse complement strand
ACGCCCCGAACCACATCGTCCGCTTCCTGAAGGCGGAGCGCGTGACGCTCGCCGGGCACCCGCTCATGAATTCCTGGGGCTGGGGCGGCTACCTCGGCTACTGGCTCTATCCCACCTACCCGATCTTCTGGGACGGCCGCTTCATCTTCCACCACCTCCTGCACGAGTACCCGGAGGCGCGCTCCGCCCCGGCCCTGCCGCCCAAGGAGTATTGGAAGTTCCTGGACCGCCATCGCATCGACATCGTCCTCTGGAAGCGGGGGGCGCGGATCGTCGAGCAGCGCCTCCCGGGCCGTCCCCGCTGGAGCCGCAAGTTCGAGCGGCCCAGCTACGTCGTCTACCTCCCGCAGGCGGATTGGGCCCTGGTCTCCTGGGACTCGGACGGCGGCGTCTTCGTCCGGCGCTCGGCCTTCCCGGCCTCTTGGATCGCGGCGCGGGAGTACACGGCCCTGCGCTTCGACGACTTCGAGGCCCTGGCCGCCCAGGCGAAGGCGGGCGAGGTGAGGCGTTCGGTCCTCGCCGCGGAGACGGAGCGCTTCGCCCGCGAGCACCCGAAGGCGAACGTGGGGGGAATCCAGCTCCTCCTTTCCGAGCTGGAGCGCTCCCAACCGCCGGCGCGCTAGATGCGGGCCGACGCAGCCGCCTTGGCGGTCCTCGCGCTCGTGAGCCTGGCGCCGCGCCTTCTCGGACTGCCCTACCGCTACCACAACATCGACGAGTTCATCTCCCTGCGGATCGCGGTGCAGCCCACTTTGGCCGCCGCTCTCGCCGCCCTGCGCGGCCTGGGCCCGCTCCAGATGCCGCTCGACTACGTCGCCGAG
Organism: Elusimicrobiota bacterium; assembly: GCA_035536155.1. Taxonomy (GTDB): domain Bacteria; phylum Elusimicrobiota; class Elusimicrobia; order UBA1565; family UBA1565; genus DATLOS01. The sequence goes on along the minus strand of DATLOS010000070.1, from coordinate 2,312 downwards.
TTCCTGGCCGCCCGCTGGACCTTCGACCTGGACCGCCTGCGCCTGCTGCCCCTGGCGTGGGGGGAGGCGGCGATCGCGGCCACGTACTTCCTCGGCCGCCGCGTGGGCGGACGGCGTTTCGGCCTGCTGTGGGCCTGCCTCCTCTCCATCTCGCTGGTGCACATCGAGTTCTCCCAGACCTTTCGGCCGTACTCCTTGGCGGCGTTCCTCGGCCTTCTCGTCTCCCTGGCCTTCCTGGACCTCCTCGACGGCGCCTCGGCCTGGGGCTACGGAGCGGCCATGCTCGGTTTCCAAGCCTCGTACCTGCCCGCGCTTTTCGTCGGCCTCTCCCATTTGGCCTGGGCGGCTTGGCGGCGCCGGGCCAAGGTCCGGGCGAGCGTCGCCGCGCTGGCGCCGTCCTGGGCCGCGTTCGCGGCATGGCTTCTCGCCGGGGGCTCGCGCCTGGCGAAGGAGCAGGTCTTCTTCGGCGTCTCCCAGGACGGGTTCGGCCCGGCCGCCATCCGCCGCGTCTTCGCCGACTTGAGCCAGAGGGTCCCCGCCGCCCAGGCCGTCTACGGCGCGGCTTTCGTTCTCGGCGCGGCGCTCTGGTGGAGGCGCAGGCGCGACGAGGTCTCGCTGGGCCTGAGCGCCCTGCTCCTGCCGCTCGCTTGCGTGCTCTTCTCCCATTATTGGCTGAGCTACGGCATCTACTCGCGCCACGTCCTGCCGCTTTTGCCGCTCTATCTGGCTTTCGTCGCGGCGGCGATGGCCGCCGCCGCCGAGGCGGTCGCGGCCCGGCTGCCGCGCTGGCCGGACTCGGCGCGCGTCGTCTCCGTCGCGCTCATGCTTTTTGTTCTCTGCGACTTCTTCGCCACGGGCCTCAACGCCTACGCCTTCGAGGACGCGGTGGCCGACGCCACCTTGCGGGACGGGCTCGCGACGCTTTCCGGACGCCTCGGTCCCGATGACGCCGTGGTCTTCGGCAACCCGAACACCGCGACTTGGTTCCTCTACGGGATGGAGCCCGGCGTGATCGCCCGCCTGGGCGGCGGCCTGCACCACGGCTTCTACTTCTTCGAGCTGCCCCGGGACTTGCGCGTGTCTTACGAAGGGAAGAGCGTCCCGGCCTACACCCTCTGCGAGCGCTATCCTCCCCGCGCGACCATCGGCCGCGCGGAGTTCCAGGCTCTGCGCGCGCGCGTCGCGGCGGCCGGGGGGACGGTCTGGCTGGTCTATCTCGCCTCGTACAACTACACGAAGGAGGCGAATCCCTTCTACGCCGGCCTCGGCCTCACGCGCAAGGAGCTCGTCGGCGAGGGCTCCGGCGTCTTCAGCCTGCGTAAGACGTCCGGAGGCGTCCGCTGAAGCGCAAGTCGAGAGGCGAAGACCTCCTCCGCGGGCTCTGCCTGGCGGCGATCGCGGCGGGGATCCTGCTGCGCTTCCTGCGCCTGGGCCAATCCCTCTGGTTCGACGAGGCCATAACCGTCCGGGACGCGGCCCTGCCGCTGGCCGCCATCCCCGGCAATCTGGCCCGCGTCTCGGCGGCGGCCTCGCCCCCGCTTTTCTATTTCCTGCTCCACGCTTGGCTGGCGCTCGCCCCCGCGGGCGAGGCGGCCCTGCGCCTGCTTCCGGCCGTCTTCGGCGCGCTGGGCGTCCTGGCCGTCTGGGCCGCCGGGGAGCGCTGGCTGGGCCGCGCCGCGGGCCTGTCCGCGGCGGCCGTCCTGGCGCTGCATCCCTTCCACATCGCCTACTCCCAGGAGCTGCGTCCCTACGCCCTGCTCGTTCTCCTGAGCATCGTCTCCTTCCATTTTTTCCTGGCCGCGCAGGAGCGGGGCCGGCCGAAGGATTGGGCGTGCTTCGCCGCGGCCACCCTGGCGAACTTGTACACGCAGTACTACGCGGGCTTCCTTTTCGCGGCGCAAGCCGCCTGGCTCGGGCCGCGCGTTCGGGGCGCGCAGCGGCGCCGCCTGGCCGCCTGCGCGGGCGCGGTCCTCGCCGGCTTCGCGCCCTGGCTCCCGGGGCTTTGGCGCCAGACCCACAAGCACGTCTACGCTCTCCTGCGCCCCGCCGACCTTTCGGAGGCGCTCAACACCCTCTACCACCTCTTCGGCGTGAAGGTGTCCGCCGCCACCTGGGCGACCTACGGCTGGCGCGCGGCGGCGCCGGCCCTCCTGGCCCTCCAGCTCGCCGTCTGGGCCTGGGCGCTCGCACGCGCGCGCGGAAAGGAGAGAGAACCGGCGCGCATGCTCCTTGGGCTGGCCGCGATCACGCTCGCGATCCCCTTCGCCCTCTCCCTGCGCTCGCCCATCTACATGGGAGGCCGCTACGCGATC
>DATLOS010000069.1:0-5339 GCA_035536155.1 Elusimicrobiota bacterium | reverse complement strand
CAGGACCGAGAAGCGCATTGAGCAAGACGCGGCGCGAAAGCGCGCGCGGCGCGCGCCGCCGCCCGCGCCCGCCGGGGAGAGCAAGCAATGATGCCCTCGAGGCGGGAGGCGGCTTTCGCCGTTCTTCTGGGCTTGACCGCGGCCGGGGCGCAAGCGGCTCCCCAGCCGCACCTCCTCGTGGCCGGCGGCGTCTCGGTCTCCACCCCGGCCGCGCCCGCGCCGGCTCCCGCCTCCGCGGAGCCGGCGGCGGAGAAGCCCGCTCCGGGCGCGGACAGGCCGGCCCAGGACAAGCGCATCGTCCTCAACATCCGCGACATGCGCCTAGTCGAGATCCTTTCCTTGATATCCCACCAGAGCGGCGCGAACTTCATCATCCCCAAGGAGCTCCAGGATAAGCGCTTCTCCATCTTCCTGGACGGCGTGACCCAGCGCGAGGCGCTCCAGGCGATCCTCGAGACGCAGGGCTTGGGCTACGAGCGGGTGGGCAACAAGAACACCTTCGTCATCCGCTCGATGAAGACCGGCGCCGCGCGCTCCGAGCGCCTGGTCACGCGCATCTTCCGCTTGAAGTACACGCAGCTCGCCTTGGGCGGCGGCGGAGGGGGCGGCCCGCAGCGCGGGGGCGCCTTCAACATCGTGGCCCCTCCCGCGGCCGGCGGCGGAGGAGGCGGAGGAGGGGGCGGCGGAGGCGGCGGAGCCAAGGGGGGCGGCATCACCCAAGTGCTCAGCGGAATGCTTTCGCCGTACGGGCGCCTCCAGCTCTACGCGGAGACCAACAGCTTGATCATCACCGAGCTGCCGGAGAACTTCCCCGAGATCGAGGAGATCATCGAGAAGCTCGACGTCCCGCCGCCGCAGGTCTACATCGAGGCCAACATCGTGGAGACGAGCCTCGGCACCTCGAGGAGCCTCGGCTTGGAGTACGGCGGCCCGGACGGCATCCTGGGCTCCTTCACCGGTCCGACCCGGGCGGTCAACTTCCCCACGGGGAAGACGCTCACCTTGTTCCCGGACGACGCCGGCGCGGGCGCCCCGACCATCGCCAACGCCGCCCAGCGCGGCGTGACCTTCGGCCTGCTCTCCTTCCAGGAGTTCAAGGTCGTGCTCAAGGCGATCGAGCAGGACACGAAGACCAAGTTCCTGGCCAAGCCGAAGCTCCTCACCCTCAACAACAAGACGGCGATGATCTCGATCACCGAGGACACCGCGATCGGCGTGCAGAGCGCCTCCCTCATCGCGCAGAGCGGCCTCCTCACGACCACCGCCGAGCGCGAGAAGACCGGCATCACGCTGAGCGTGACGCCGCAGGTCAACGACGGGAACATGATCACGCTCCTCATCGAGCCGACCGTGAGCCGGGCGCAGGCCTCGGCCTTCTTCACCCAGTTCGTGGATCCGGCGACGCGCAGCATCAGCACCTCGGTCCGCGTCCAGGACGGCACCACCATCATGATCGGCGGCCTGATCTCGAAGGACCAGTCCCAGAGCGTGCGCCGGGTGCCGTTCCTCGGCCGCATCCCGATCATCGGCCGCTTGTTCCGCTCGGATAAGGGCTCGAACGCCGAGACCGAGCTCATGGTCTTCATCACCCCCAGGATCGTGCGCGAGTAAGGGAGAGGAATGGAAGGCGAGGGCGCGCAACAGATCGAGCTGCCGCTGATCCTGGATCTCCTCCTCCAGAAGAAGCTGCTCACCGACAAAAAGGTGCAGCTGGTCCTGCGCGAGCAGGAGCGGCGCAACTGCGGCTACGTCGAGGCGATCCTCCACGCGAAAGCGGCGTCCGAGGAGGACATCGCCAAGTGCTACGCGGAGTACTTCAAGATCCCCGCGGTGTTCGCGGTCGACAACGCCGCCCTGCCGGGCCCGGAGGTCACCGCCAGCCTCAAGGAGAAGCTGCTTCGCGACAACAACGTCCTGCCCCTGCGCCAGCGCAACGGCATCCTCGACGTCGTATTCCTCGACCCGACGGACCTCTCCCTCGCGGAGGAGATCCAGCTCTACACCGGGATGAAGGTGAACGTCCTCGTCGGCCCCATGGCCCTGATCGGCCAGGGCCTGTCGACGCTCTACAAGAGCGCGGGCGAGGCGAAGGAGAAGTCGGACGAGGAGAAGGAGGAGGAGAAGAAGGAGACGAAGCTCTCCGACGACAAGGCCGAGGAGTTTTTGGACCTCGACCGCATCGTCCCCGACATCCCCGAGACGCAGGTCATGCGCATGGTCAACAACATCGTGGGCGAGGCCCTGCGCGAGCGCGCCAGCGACATCCACATGGAGCCGTACCAGGACGAGGTGAAGGTCCGCCTGCGCATCGACGGCAGCCTCAACGAGATCCGCCCGCCGCCCATGCCCTTCTTCGTCCCCGTGATCTCGCGCCTCAAGATTCTCGCGAAGATGGACATCGCCGAGAAGAAGATTCCACAGGACGGCGCCTTCGCCATCAAGCGCGGGGAGTCGCGCATCGACGTGCGCGTCTCCACGATCCCCACGCTTTACGGCGAGAAGATGGTCATGCGGATACTTAATAAGGAAGCCGTGCCCCTGGATCTGTCCAAGCTCGGCTTCGACAAGCGCCAATGCGAGGACTTCATCGAGGCCGCGTCGGCGCCGCACGGGCTCTTGTTCGTGACCGGACCCACCGGCAGCGGCAAGAGCACGAGCCTCTACGCGACCTTGAACCTGCTCAAGTCCCCGAGGAAGAACATCCTCACGGTGGAGGACCCGGTCGAGTACCGCTTCACGGGCATCAACCAGGTGCAGACGAAGGCGGCCATCGACCTCACCTTCTCCCGCGTCCTGCGCGCCTTCCTGCGCCAGGACCCGGACGTCATCATGGTCGGAGAGGTCCGCGACAACGAGACCGCGCAGATCTGCATGCGCGCCGCCTTGACCGGCCACTTCGTGCTCTCGACGCTCCACACCAACGACGCCCTGGCGGCCGTCACCCGGCTCCAGGACATGGGCATCGAGGCGTTCCTCCTGGCCTCGACTTTGCGTCTGGTCGAGGCCCAGCGCCTGGTCCGCCGCCTGTGCCCCAAGTGCAAGGTGGCCTACAGCCCGAGCCAGGAGCAGATGGACAAGTACCACTTCGACAAGAGCCAGGTCCTCTACCGGCCCAAGGGTTGTCCGGACTGCCGCGACGCGGGCTACAAGGGCCGCGTGGGCATCTTCGAGGTCTTCCGGATCGTGGCCGAGCTCCAGGAGCTCATCCAGAACAAGGCGCCCTTGAGCAAGATGCACGAGGCGGCGCGGAAGGCGGGCATGCAGACCATGCTCGACAACGGCTTGGTCAAGGTCCGCGAGGGCCTGACCAGCCTCGAGGAAGTCACGAGCGTCACCGTCGAGGACTGATGCCCAAGAAGCAGGGCTTTCTCCTGTCGCGGGCGCGGGTCCAGCAGAGCAAGCACAAGAAGGCCACCCTCGACGACGTCTGCTCGTTCTTCCAGCAGATGGCGACCCTTCTCAACGCGGGGACCCCGCTCCTCTCGGCCTTGCGCCTGTGCGCGGAGCAGTCGGAGAGCGTGCGCTTCAGCGCCATCGCCAAGGAGATGGCGGGCCGGGTGGCCGGCGGCAATTCTCTGTTCAAGGCGGCCTCGGAGCACCCGGAGGTCTTCGAGATCCAGTGGCTTTACATGATCCGCACCGCGGAGGTGAGCGGCCGGATCAATCAAGTGATGGTCCAGCTCAACAACGACATCCAGCGCGCCCGCGCCAACCGGGGCAAGATCGTCTCGGCCCTGATCTATCCGGCGATCCTTCTCTGCGTGGCCGTCGCCTCGCTGGTGATCATGCTTTTCAAGGTGGTGCCCACGTTCGCGGAGTTCTTCACCGACTTCGGCGGCCGCCTCCCGGCCATCACCCAGTTCGTGATCAACCTCTCCAACGCGCTCCAGACCAAGGGGCCGTATATCTTCGTCGGCATGCTGGTCGCGGGCTACGCCTTCCGCCGCTACGCCCGGACCGACTCCGGCAACCGCACCCTGCGCGCCCTCATGCTGGCGCTTCCCGTCACCAGCGCGCTCTACGTGGAGTCGGCGATGGAGAAGTTCGGCTCCACTTTGGGCCTCCTTTTAGAGAGCGGCTCGCCGCTCCTCGAGGCGATCCGCACCACCCAGGAGGTCTTCCGGGGCGACCCCATCTATTCCGACGCGCTCACTATGGTCTACAACAGCGTCGCCCGCGGCAACCCCTTGGCGCCCTCCATGGAGACCACCAAGCTGTTCACGGCCATGGTCATCAACATGATCAAGGTCGGCGAGGAGTCGGGGAAGCTTCCGGGAGTGCTCAACGAGATCTCCAAGTTCTACGCCGGGCGGGTCGAGGTCTCGGTGCACCGGCTCACCAGCATGCTCGAGCCCGTGATCGTCATCGGCATGGGCGTGCTCGTCGGAGGCATCCTCGCCTCGATCTACATCCCGATGTTCCAGCTCGCCGGCGGCGGAGGCGGCGGATGAGGCGCCCGACAGCGTTGCGGAAAAGTTGCGTTCCCGCGTTGCGGGAGTTTCATGAGACGGCTATGCTTCAGCCATGGGCCAGGCGAACGATTTGCGGACGCCGCCGGCCTGGCTGCTAAGACCCAAAACGAGGTGACTACAATGGCTAAGAAGAACAGCAAGTCGGGCTTCACCCTGGTCGAGTTGGCGGTCGTCATCGTGATCATCGGCATCCTGGCGACCTTCGCCGTGCCGAAGTTCCGCGCCGCGGTCGAGCGCTCGAAGGCGGGCGAAGCCTTCAACTACCTGGCCGCGGTCCGGTCCGCGCAGGAGCGCTACCACAACCGGCAGGGCACCTACGCCAACGACCTCAACGAGCTCGACATCAAGATGCAGACGCCGCTCTACTTCCAGGTGGGCTCGATCGCCGACAACGGCGGCAACATCGAGGACGGCTGGAAGCTGACGCTGACCCGCAAGGGCGCGGCGGCCGGCTACGGCTCCTACACCGTGATCTTCACGGATGAGGGCTTCGACACCACCAGCGACATCGCCAACAACGCGACGCTGAGCAAGGACATCAACCCGATGAGCACGGCGCAATAGCGCCGCTCGGGTCAATAGGATAGAAGGCCGGCGGTCCCTCCGGGGGCCGCCGGCCTTCGGCTTTTCCGGAGGAATTCCCGGCGTTGCAGAAAAGTTGCGTTCCAGCGTTGCGGGAGTTTCGTTGCCCGGCTATGCTTCACCTAGGCGCAAGAGCGAGGTGGCTACTATGACCAAGATCAGCGGCAAGTCGGGCTTCACTCTGGTCGAGTTGGCGGTCGTCATCGTGATCATCGGCATCCTGGCGACCTTCGCCGTGCCGAAGTTCCGCGCCGCGGTCGAGCGCTCGAAGGCGGGCGAGGCCTT
>DATLOS010000068.1:0-3460 GCA_035536155.1 Elusimicrobiota bacterium | reverse complement strand
AGGATCTCACCACAGCAGTTCGAGCATAGGTCGCACCAGCATTCCCGGCCGGGCACAAGGCTGCTCTCCCCGCGGCACACGTCGCACCACAACCGGGTCGCCTCGTCCAGCGCACCGAGACCAAGCCATCCGCAGACGGCGCCGAGAACCTCCTGACTCTCGACGTCCGAACAATCGAAACTGACTAACATCCGGATCTCTCGGCCGCATCGCGCCGCCCACGCGTCCGCTAGCCTAGCTCCGTGGGGGGTTGCGAGGAGCTCCCCCTGGACACCGCGCCCCACGCGCAATACGTCGTCCCGCCAGAACGCGTCGAAGACGCGTCGCGTCGCCGCGAGCTCGCCCCCCGCGATGCAGCCCGTCAGCATCTCGTAGACCTCGTCGATCGGGCCGAAAGCGTAAAGCTCCACTATGATCTGCAGTTCGAGGGGAAGCTGCGCCGAGAGCTCCTCGCGCACGGCCCCATCCGCGGCGCCAGCGAAGGGGCCGGTATGGGGCTCTGCGCGACAGACGGCGTCGCCCAGCGGCGTGTCTATGGCTGGGTGCCAGGCCTCTTCTGCCCCTATGTCGGTGATGCTGTCAGTATCCTGGATCGCGGGATCCGCGGCGCTGCTGATGCCTTCCAGGGCGGCCTCAAGGGCACCGTACAGGCGCGTCTCCTCGGTCGTGAGCTCTCGCCCCCTGCGCGCCGTCTGCGCCGCCTCCGCGAGCTTACAGATCGCGGCCCGGGCATCGCCCGCGTGCTTGATCACCGCGGACACCCTGGAGACCAACCCGGCGTCCTCTGGCGCCGGGACCAGGCACCCGCCATCGCTCGCGAACGCGAGTGCGCCCACAGCGGCGCCCATCTTGCCTTGCGCCCGGGCGAGGCTCCGGCAATGCGCGGTGGCGCGCCGCTCATTGGCGATCATCCTTAGCTCGTGGAACCGGGTCCGGTCGGACAGGAGGCCCTCCAACGCGATCTGGAGGTGAGAGACCATCCATTCGGCGACCGAGGGCTCAGCACAGCTGAGCTTCTCGCGGCGAGCACGGCTCGCGCGCGCGAGGGCTCTTGCGCCGTCAACGGCGGTGTGGCTGCCTTTCGCTTCCATGTTTCGCCCTTCGCCGCATATTCAAACCAATCAGGCGCCGCAAAAAGGCTTGAGACCGCCGGCGCGGCGCGGACTGGCCGGCCTTAATCGACCTCCTCGATCCGAGGCCCGCTCCGGCGAGCGCCCTTACATTCCCGCGAATGCACAATGCGGTCCGCCGAGAGGCACTCTGTTCGGCAATACCTTACGGAGCCGCACTCCTTGCACAATAGGCCGGGAGTGGGGGGGCGGCCGCAGTACTCGCAACCCGCGCTGTAGATCTCGCAGAAGGCGGCATGGCGCTCCCGGTTTTTCTCTCGGCAAGCCGGACCGCAGTACGAGAGTATCTGACATTTCTCGCACGCGAGGGTGGCGACGCGAGCGGGCCGGCCCAAGCACATCGGCACCCTCGGCCGGGCCGGGATGCGTATGGCCCGCGGCGGCCGCCCCCAGAGCGCGGGTGACGGATCGAAGACAGTGATCTCATCCATCGGGGGCTGGGTGAGCAGGGCGAACATCTTCCGTCGTTCGGTTTCTTCTGCGCTCGGGACAGAGGAGGCCTGGCTCGGTGCGGCGCCATCCCCGGCGAGCCCACGGTCGGCGTCCTGCGCTTCCATCTCCGGAATCCCGCCGGAGTCGCGACTCCAAAAGTGGCCGTCGCCGATCAGCGCGCGACCTGGGCCGGCCCTAATCGACCTCCTCGATCCGGGGGCCGCGCCGGCGAGCCGCTCTGCATTGCCGCAAATGCATGGGACAGCCCGCGCGGCATTCGCCGCATTGCACTTCGGAGGGTTCGCGGGGATAATCGCAACCGGGGAGCTTCGCCCAGATCGGCTTGATCCCCTGCAACTCCCACTCCCAAGACGCGGACGATGGATCGGATTGAGCCACCGTGCCTGGAGGCGTGGCGGGCGTCCTGTTCCTGTCGATCTCCTCTGCGCTCGAGACGCCAGAGGGGGCCAGGCCTGCGGCAGCTCCATCCCCTGGAGTGTGACTGCGGTCGGCGCCCTGCGTCCCTTTTGTGCTGCGCCCCTCAAAGGCGGCAGCTCCCGAGGATGGGGCCCGCGGTGCAGCTGAACCCATCAGGATCCCGATGGGATGGCCCGCAAGGATGCCCGGTCCGGCGATGCGCCCGTCCCGCAAATGTTCTGCGGCGAACAGAGCGACCGCCTCGGCGAGGGCCGCGAGGCTTGCGTTGTTCGGGATACATACATCCGCCATCTCTCTGGTCACCGAGCAAGACGAGGGGGGCTCGGGCGGGCACCGCTCGGACGCGTCGACCCAGACCACCAGGTCGGCGAGCTTCCGCGCGGCCTCGAGCTCGGCGGCGTTGCGCATGCCCACGTAGATGTCGTTCCCGGCCCCGAACAGCTCGCGCGCCAGCCGCGCCGGGTCCTCCCGGTTGTAGGCCGCGATCTGGGCGAACCAGGCCGCCCTGTGGTTGCCGCGGTCCGCGAAGCACTCCTCGGCGGACGAGTACGGCCGCCCGGCGCTGGCGAAGAACGGCATCATGACCTTCTCGGTGCAGAAGCCGGAGGACGACTGGAAGCGCTTCCCGTATCGGTCGCGCAGGATCTCGGCCACGGTGTCCTTCCCGTGGCGGGCGTGGCCGATCACTATGAGGCGCCTCACCCCTCGCGAAAGGCTTTTTGTGTCGCACATGGCTGCTTGGCCGCCGGGGGCGCGTTCAAATACCCCTGGCGGCCAGGGCCGCAGCGAGGCCTGGCCCATTTGAGGCGCCCGCCCTGCGGGATCATGCGGAGGGACTTGCTGGCGTCGGACGTCACGGGCGCGCCGGAGGGCTCTCTCCTCGTCGGGATCGGCAACACCACGAAGGGGGCGCTCGTGCGCCTGGAGCGGGGAGACCTGCCGCCCGAATGGTCCGAGGCGCGGCGCCTCTACGCCCTGGACCCGGCGGGGCTCCTGCGGCGGCTGCGCGGGACCCCCTTCCTGCGGGACAAGGCGGATGCCTGGCTGCTCGAACACTACTGTCTCGGCCCCGGCGCCGCCGCGCCGCCCGACGCGCGCCGGCGCGCCCTCGCCGGCGAGGGCCTGGTCGCGACCCTGCTGGCGCCCGGCCCGCTGGCCGCCTTCGCGGAGGAGGAGGGCCGCCTCGCCGTGCTGGAGGCGCTCATCGGCGTGCCCCAGGCGAGCGCCGGGCCGATCCTGGGCTGCCTGGGGAAGCACAGCCTGAGCCTCCACCCGCCCTTCTTCGCGGTGACCGAAGGGCTCGGCCGGCTGCCGGCGGCCGCGCCCCTGCCCCGGGTCGCCGTCGACGACGGCGGCGACCTGTACCTCGTGCCCGGCGGCGGGTGGGGCATCCTCGCTCGCGCCGGCCCGGCCTGGACGCCGGAGGCCTGCCTCGCCGCGGTGGGGCGCGCCCTGGGGTG
>DATLOS010000067.1:0-3646 GCA_035536155.1 Elusimicrobiota bacterium | reverse complement strand
CGGCAGCATTCTGTTCTGATGTTGCGAGTCCATTTCTGTATGCCTAACGTGTGATTATACTGGTCAGTATAGCAGGGAGCTTCTAAACCCGCCTGCTACAAAACCTGTTTAAATACAAACGAAAATTGGCACGCCGCAGATATTGGAATCGGCAAACACCGCGCAGCCGGTCCGTATATCACTATAACAGCCCAAGCCGATCCGCCGGACTCAGCACACCTTTTCCGCCTCGATTCAGGACGTGGGTGTAGATCATCGTCGTGCTCACGTCATTATGCCCGAGGAGCTCCTGCACGGTCCGGATGTCGTAGCCGTCCTCCAAGAGATGCGTCGCGAACGAGTGCCGCAGCGTGTGGCAGCCCGCGGGCTTTGCGATCCCCGCCTTCATCCGCGCTTCCTTGAACGACTTCTGCAGCACCGACTCATGCAGGTGATGCCTGCGGAGTTGGCCGGTCTCTCGATCGGCGTAATGGCTCGTAGCCGGAAAAACCCACTGCCAGCCCCACTCGCGGTCGGCGTTCGGATACTTCCGCGCCAGAGCGTCCGGGAGCGCGACGCTGCCGAGCCCCTTTCGCAGGTCCTCTTGATGCTGGCGGCGCGTCGACTCCAGGTGGGTCCGAAGAGCCTCGTTCACGAAGGCGGGGAGCATCGTGTAGCGATCCTTGTTCCCTTTGCCGGCGCGGACGACGATCTGGTTTTGGTGCCAGTCGATGTCCTTGACCCGCAGGCGGCAGCATTCCAAGAGACGCAAGCCCGAGCCATACAGGAGCGCCGCCATGATGCGCGGCTGCCCGTCCATCCGCTTGAGTATCGACCGGACCTCTTCTCGGCTCAGGACGACGGGAAGCCGAGCCGGCCGTTTGGCGCGGGTGACGCCTTCGATCATCCGGACCTTTTTGCCCAGCGCTTGCTGGAAGAAGAACAGCAGAGCGTTGAGGGCCTGGTTCTGCGTCGACGCGCTGACGTTTTCCTCCTCGGCGAGCCGGGAAAGAAAGCGCCCGATCTCGCCCTCGCCCAGCGCCTCCAGAGGCGTTCCGCCGGTCTGCGCCAGGAACCGTTCGGCCCAATGGACGTATGCCTTCTCGGTGGAAGGGCTGTAGTGGCGAGCGTGCAGCGCCCGACGGAGTCCGCTCAAGGACGGGTGAGGCGCCGCAATCTCCGGGTCGGCCCGCAGCTCATCGCCGAATAGCTGCTGAAGCCTGGCGAGCGTCGCGCCGTCGCGCGGGACCGTCCAAAGCCTTCGGTCGGCGTCCCAGAGCCGTCCGGCGACGCGCCTGATCTTTGCTAGGCGCTCCGGCGAGTAGGGCAGGCGCACCGACAGGCGGTCCGGGCCTTCGGCGGCGACGCGGACGAGCGGAGGCGCGTCATCCATGTGGAGATATACGCACCAGGGCGGAAAAAGGTTCCCGCCAAAGGGCCCAGCGCGGTGTAGGGCGAATGGCGATGCGGCGGCACCCGCGGGGCCTAATCGCCTAATGCCTGGCACTTGGTAGACTCTGCCCATGAACCGCGGCATATCCCTCGTCCTCTCCTTAATATTAGCCTGGCCCACCTCCCTCTCGGCGGCGGTCTCGCTGTCCTCCCAAGCCGGCCGAAGCGCGCCCATCCCGGCCCTCGGCTTCCAGCCCGGCTCGACGAACGCCCTCCTTCCCGTCGGCGACCTCACTCTCCAGACGGCCTTGCCCGGCGCGAGCGGACTCTCGGCGCCGGAAGCCGTCTTGCCGGCCGCGCTCGAGACGGTCGCCCCCGCGGCGGCGGCCGAGCCGACCGCGGCGGCGCCCCAGCTCGCCGCGCTCGCGGCGACGCCTTCGGCAGCCCTCGCGGCGCCGCAGGCCGCGAGCGAGCGCGTCGTCGCGCCCCGGACCACGGCTCTCGCGGTTAAGGACGAGCAGGCCGCCGCGAAGCCGACCGTCCTCCAGGGGACCGAGCAGCTGTCGAAGGCCGTCGCCGCCGCGCCGACTTCCGCGCTCAACGCCGCGTTCGACAACGCCGCGGGTCTCGGGGACGCGAGCCCTGCCCCGGGAACCGCCGTCGCGGAGCCGGGCGGGCCGGGACACAACAATCTCTCCGGCGGCGGAGACGGCGGCGAGCCGAAGCGCCCGGAGCCGCCGGCCCCGGCGCCGCGCTCGAGCATCCTCCGCTCCCTGCGCGTCGGCTTCATCGCCGCGACCGCCCTGATGGCCGCGAAGCTGGCCATGCTGGGCGCCGGGGCGGGGCTCCTGTCCCAGGCGGTGTACGCCCTGGGCGTGGACGGCCATTACACGCCGGGCATGGCCGAGGAGGCCGCGCAGTCCATCGTCGCCCAGCCCCTCGTCGAGGAGCTGACCTTCCGCGTCGCGTTCGTCGGCGCCGCGCTCTACGCGGCGCGGGGCAAGAAGGGGGCGGCCGCCGCCTTCTGGCCGATCGCCGTCGTCAGCAGCTTCTTGTTCGCGGCGATGCACGCGAACTCGGCCTTCGGCGCGGACATGTTCCTGGCGCACGCGCTGGCGGGCATGACCTTCGCCTGGGTCTTCCGCAAGGAGGGGCTGGCCGCGGCCTGGGCCGCGCACGGCTTCGGGAACCTGCTGGTCGCGATCGCCGGGGTGGCGTTCATCGGCTACGCCTCGCTCTCGGCCGCGGGGTCGTCGTTCGCGCTGGCGCCGCTGGTTTTGCCCGCGGCGGCGGTTCTCGGCCTGGCCTACCTCGCCTGGCGCGGCCTGCGCGCGCAGAAGGCCGACGTCGCGGCGGGCAAGCTGCAGGCGTACCGCCTCGGCCCGATCGGCGCGGCGCTGTTTGCCTCCGTGATCGGCGCCTATCTGCTCACGCCGGCCGGGATGGCGACCACGCTCTGGTACATGGCCGCGGCGGCGGCGCTGATTTCCTACGGCTTGTACAAGTCCGTCTCCGCGGCCTCGCGCAAAGGCGCGCTCGCCGCCGGTCTCGCGACCGCCCTGCTCATATTCGGCGCGGAGAACAAGCCCTACCACTGGTGGAAGTACGGGGGCGAGCCGCTCACCCGCGCGCCCGTGGCTTACGTCGTTGGAGACGAGCAGCTCCTCGCCGGGCCGTTCGCCGACCCCGCGATCGCGGACGAGGCGGCGCCGATCCTGCGCCAGTGGCGCAAGAACGGCTTCTTCTACTTCCAGGACATCCGGCGCGCCGTCGAAATCCTGAGCAAGTCGAACGACGCGCGGGCCACCAAGATCCTCGAGTTCATCTTCGAGCGCGGCGAAGGCGTGCTGGGGGAGATGCGCTGGCTCGATGAGACGCTGACGACCGAGTTGGCCAAGCGCGGCAGCCCCGTCATCCGCTCGACCGTGCGGGACTACGAGCGCCTCGAGCGGAGCCTGTTCACGATGGACCGCGCCCGCATGGCGATGCACGCCGCGGGGCGCTACGGCTCGGACAAGACCTTCGCCGAGGCGACGGCGACCTTGCGGCGCCTGGAGCCGGGGCGCACGCGCAACGAGGCCGCCAACGCGCTGGGCCGGGGCCTCGCCGAGGCTCCCCGCGAGGACGCCCTGCGGCGGCTGGCCGCGGCGTCGGAAGCGGCTCCGCAGGACGCCCTCACGCAGACCGACGCGGCGTTTCTCCTCTCGGCCCGCCTGGCCATGAAGGATCTCGATGGGGTCGGCGATCCGCGCGTGGGCGAGATCTACCGGCGGGC
>DATLOS010000066.1:0-15636 GCA_035536155.1 Elusimicrobiota bacterium | reverse complement strand
GCATTTGAAGGAAGCGGTCCCCGTGCTCTCGCGCTACTGCGCCGCGATCGGCCTGCGGGCGTTTCCGGGCGGCGCCTCCTGGGAGGAGGACCGCAAGGACCCCTGGCTCGAGGCCTTCCGCCGCTACGCCACGGTGCCGATCATCAACCTCGAGTCGGCGCTCGGCCATCCCTGCCAGGCTCTGGCCGATCTCATGACCATCCGCGAGCGCATGGAGCCGAAAGGAAAGAACTTCCTGTTGACCTGGGCGCCGCACGTGAAGGCCCTGCCCATGGCGGTGCCGAACTCCGCCGCCGAGATGGCCGCCTTGGCCGGCATGAACGTGACTATCGCCCGCCCCGAGGGCTTCGACTTGGATCCCGAGGTGATGGCGCGCCTGCGCGCGGCGTGCAAGGCGGCGGGCTCGAAGCTCACGGTGACGGACAAGGTCCGCGAGTCCTTCGCGGGCCAGCACGTGGTCTATGCGAAGTCGTGGGGGGCCATCGCCAACTACGGCAAGCCGCCCCCCGCCGACGCGGCGTTCCGCGACCTCTGGACGGTGAGCGCCGCCAAGATGCGCGCGACCGAGAACGCATCCTTCATGCACTGCCTGCCCGTGCGCCGCAACCTGGTCGTGACCGACGAGGTCCTGGACGGGCCCTCCTCGGTCGTGATCGATCAGGCGGAGAACCGCCTGCACACCGCCAAGGCCGTTTTGGCCACGCTCGTCCCGGAGGACTGACATGATCGACCCCCACATCACCCTCAAGCAGGCGGTCCCGTACCTGCGCCTTTATAAAGGGAAGATATTCGTGGTGAAGGCCGGCGGCGCCGTGCTCGAGAAGAACGGCTGCCTCGCGGCCTTGGCCGAGGACGTGGCCACGCTCGAGCAGCTGGGCGTGAAGCTCGTCGTGGTGCACGGCGGGGGCCCCCAGGCTTCCCGCCTCCAGCGCCAGATGGGTCTCGAGCCCAGAATCGTCGCGGGGCGGCGCGTCACCGACGCCCAGACCTTGGAGGCCGTGAAGATGGCCTACCGGGGCACCATCAACCTGGACGTGGTCGGCGCCATGCTCAAGGCCGGCTGCAAGGCCGTCGGGCTCTGCGGCTTGGACGGGGGCCTCGTCAAGGCGCGCAAGCGCCCGCCCGTTCATGTGGCCCCCGCGCCGGGCCAGGAGCCGGTCGAGGTGGACTACGGCTTCGTGGGCGACGTGGAGTCGGTGGACCCGAAGGTGCTGACGGAGCTCCTCGACGGAGGCTTCACGCCGGTCGTGGCGCCCTTGGCCGGCGACGCCCAGGGCGGGGCCCTCAACATGAACGCCGACACCTTGGCCTCGGCCATCGCCCGGGCCTTGGGCGCGGAGAAGCTGATCGTGCTGACCGACGTGGACGGCGTCCTGCGCGACGTCGCCAACCCCGCGAGCCTGGTCTCCTACACCGACGCCGAGGAGGTCGCCGCGATGACCAGCTCGGGCAAGCTCGGCGGGGGCATGCTGCCCAAGGTCGAGGCCTGCACCGCGGCCTTGAAGGGCGGAGTGAAGCGCACCCATATCATCAACGGGACGCGGCGCTCGGCGCTGCTCTCCGAGGTCTTCACGAACTCCGGCTGCGGCACCATGATCGTGGAGCGCAAGGAGCGCGAGGCGTACCAGCAGGCGGAGTTGGCCGCCGCCGCATGACCGACCCCGTCGCGTTGACCCGGGATCTGGTGCGCATCCCCTCGGAGAGCGGCTCCGAGGCGGCGGCCGTCGCGCACCTAGCCGGGGTTTTCCAAGAGCTCGGCTGGAAGCCGGAGGTCTCGGGCAAGAACCTCTGGACGATGCTCGGAGACTCCGGCCCGCTCCTGCTCCTCAACTCCCACACCGACACCGTGCCGGTGGGCGAGGGCTGGACCAAGGAGCCCCTGGGCGGGAGCATCGAGGGCGGCAGGCTCTACGGACGCGGCGCCAACGACGCCAAGGGCTGCCTCGCGGCGATGGTCGCGGGCGCGGCCCGGGCCTTCGCCCAGGGCGCGCCCCGGGGCCGGGTCCTCTTGGCCGCGACTTGCGAGGAGGAGACCTCCGGGCAGGGCCTCGAGGCGCTCCTCAAGGAGCTTCCCAAGCCCGACGCCGCCGTGATCGGCGAGCCCACCGGACTCCAGCCGGCCGTCGCCCAGAAGGGCCTGCTTCTCCTGGAGATCACCGCGCGCGGGCGCTCGGCCCACGCCGCCTGGGGCGGGGGAGACAACGCGGTGGAGAAGGCGGCGCGCGACGTCCTGGCCTTGGGCAAGCTCCGCTTCGACCGGGAGCACCCCCAGCTCGGCCGGCCCAGCCTCGCGGTCACCCAGATCTCCGGCGGCAAGCGCCACAACGTGATCCCGGACCTCTGCACCACGGTGGTGGACATCCGCACCACCCCGGGCTACTCGAGCGAGGAGCTGACCGCGGCGGTGAGGGCCGCCGTCGAGGGCGAGGTGCGGGTGCGCTCGGAGCGGCTCAAGGCGCGGGACGTGGACCCCGGCCATCCCATCGTGCGCGCGGCCTTGGACGCCAATCCCGGGGCCAAGGCTTTCGGCTCGCCGACCGTCTCCGATTGGGTCTTCCTGAACGGCACGCCGGCGGTGAAGGTCGGCCCGGGCGACTCGCGGCGCTCGCACACGCCCGACGAGTACGTCACGACGGACGAGCTCGAGGCCGGCGCGGCTTTCTATGAGAAATTGATCCGGGGGTATCTCGCGTGAAACTTTGGCAGACGGACTCCTCCTTGGACGCGGCCGTCGAGGCGTACACGGTCGGCGACGACCCCGCGCTGGACGCGCGGCTCCTGCCCTACGAGGTCCTGGGCAGCCTGGCCCACGCCGCCGGCCTCGCGAAGCTGGGCCTGCTCTCGAAGGACGAGCACGCCGCCCTGCGCGGGGCCCTGGGCGAGCTCTGGAGCTCGAAGGACTCCTTCAAGATCCGTCGCGACCAGGAGGACATCCACACCGCCGTGGAGCATTTCCTGACGACGCAAGTGGGCGAGGCGGGAAAGCGCATCCACACGGGGCGCAGCCGAAACGACCAGGTGCAGACGGACCTGCGCCTCTACGTCAAGGACGCCCTCCTGGAGATCCATCGCCTCTCGGTCGCGGCCGCCCTGGCGTGGGCCGGCTTCGGCCGCAAGCACGGCAAGGTCCTGATGCCGGGCTACACCCATCTGCAGCGCGCCATGCCCACGACCGTGGGCCACTGGGCGGCCTCGCACGTCGAGGCGCTGCTCGAGGGCGCGCGGGGCCTGGAGCACGCTTTCGAGGAGGCCGACGCCTGCCCGCTGGGCAGCGCCGCGGGCTTCGGCGTGCCGCTGGCCCTCGACCGCGAGTACACGGCGAAGCTCCTGGGGTTTTCCCGGGTCCAGCGGAACACCTTGCGGGTGCAGAGCGCGCGCCCGCGGGTCGAGGGCGCCGCGGTCTCGGCGTTGGCCCTCTTGGCGCGGGACATCGGCGTCCTGGCCTGGGACCTCTCGCTGTTTACCACCTCCGAGTTCGGCTTCATGAAGCTGGCCGACGCCTTCACCACCGGCTCGAGCCTCATGCCGCAGAAGCGCAACCCCGACGTGGTCGAGCTGACGCGGGCCCGGGCGGCGCTGTTTCCGGGCTGGGTCTCGCAGATCCTGGCCCTCGGCCAGCTGCCCTCGGGCTACCACCGCGACTACCAATTGACCAAGGGGCCGCTCGTGGCCGCGCTCGAGTGCGCCCGCCAGCTGGCGGACATGGCGGGCCGGATTCCCGCGGCGCTGACGGTGGACGAGGACGCCTGCCGCAGGGCGTTGACCTCCGAGACTCTTGCGGTCCACCGCGCGCTGGAGCGGGTGGCCGCGGGGACTTCCTTTCGCGACGCTTACCGCGAGGAGGCGGCTCATTCCCGGGGGAAGGCCGCGGCCGTCGAAGGGGACGTCCGTCTTCCGGACTACGCCGGAGCGCCCGGCGACCCGGCGTGGGACGCGCTGGCCCAGGACCTGGGCGCGCGGACGGAGTGGGTGACGGCGGCCCGCCAGGCGCTCTCGGCGTCCTGGGACGCGCTTCTTAGAGGCTAGCGTCCGCCGCGGGCGGCGTGGGGGTCGTTGAGCGCGTCGATGAGCCCGAGCTCCTCCATCCTCTGGAGCTGGCCCGCCGAGTTATGCTCCTCGATCTTCTGGGCGAGGATCGAGAGTGCTCCCCGCTGATACGCGGCGAGGTCTTGGCGCGTGCGCACGAGCAGGACCGATACGGCCATCCCGTAGGCCAGGGTGACGCCGAAGCCCACGGTCATCAGGCGCGAACGGGTTTCGATGCTCATGCCTCAGTATTGCCGGCCGGGCTCAAGTCTTCCTGAGCTTTTCGGCTCTCCGCAAGCTAGGCCTTTTGGCCCTAGCCCGTCTTTAGGGGATAACGCTCGCGGTCGGCGGAGCGCACCCGCATGCGCCGGACCGCGGACAAGCGCTCGGGATCGAGCAGGCAGGGCTCTCCGGCGTAGAGCGCGTCGCCGAAGGGGGAGAACACGTACTCGGCCCCGTCGTACTCGTAGTGCGGGTCCTTGCCCGACTGGTTCACGGCGGCGACGAAGGCTTGGGCCAGTATAGCGTGGGCCGAGTTCAGAGTCCGGTACTGCTCGCTCTTGTGCGGCCCGCCGATCCAGCAGGCCGAGACCACGACGAGGTCCGCGCCGGCCTTGGCGTATTCTTGGAAGAGGGCGGGAAAGCGCACGTCGAAGCACACCGCGAGGCCCACCTTCCAGCCCCGGTACTCGCAAAGGACGGCCTCGTCTCCCGCGGCGTAGTTGGCCGACTCGGGATTGTCGCCCACGGTGAAGAGGTGCATCTTCCGATAGGCCGAGACCAGGCGCCCGTCCGGCCCGATCAAGACGAGGCAGTTCCGGGGCTTGCCCTCGCCGCGCTCGGGAAATCCCGCGACGAGGCCGACGCCGTGCTTCTTGGCCAAAGCGAAGAGGCCGGAGATCGCCGCGTCGGGCGGGTCGAGGCGCTGGGCCTTGGGAGCCTTGGTGACGAAGCCGGTCAGCGTCAGCTCGGGGAAGACGAAGAGCAAGGAGTCGCGCGCGACCTCCGGCGCCTTGGCCACGCGCGCCGCGATCGCGGCGTCCATGCGGCGCAGGTTCTCCTCCGGGTCGTTGTAGGCGAGATTTATCGCCGTTGGAGCGAGGCGCAGGGGCTCGCGGCTCACAGGAGCGTCCACTGGGCCCGCGCGGGCACCACCGGAAAGGCGGCCTGGCGGACCGCGCCCAGCCAGCGCTCGAAGAGGCGCGATTCCAGGGCCTCGAATACCTGCCGGCGCGGGCCGTAGGCGGGATCGGTCTCGCGCAGGACGTCGTCCATCTCCCGCAGGTGCGCCTCCTCCTCGGAGAGGACGGAGCTCAAGGTCAGCGCGACGCCCTCGGAGCGCAGGACCTCCTCGTAGATCTTGTAGAGCCATTCCGCGCGCAGCTCGATGGCCAAGGTCACGTAGCGGTAGGCGAGCGGGCGCTCCTTGCCCAGCTCCCGGGCGATGGCCGCGTCCAGGCGCTCCAGATAGCCGCGCGAGGAGGCGCGGGCCAAGGTGTCGCCCTCGGAGTAATCCATGCCGCGCGCCGAGACCCGCTCCGCGGCCTTGCGGAAGAAGTGGGCGTGGCGCGCCTCCTCCGCGAGGTGCCGGAGGACGTCCTCGCTCATCGCCGCGCCGCTCTGGCTCAGCAAGATCTTCCGGCTGCCGACGTGCTCCATCCAGGAGAAGGTGTTCAGGAGGCGCGCGTGGAGCGGATGCTTGCGGCAGAGCTCCGTAAGAAGCGCCCGCGTCTCCTTCTCGGGCCGGGAGGGGCCTTGGTCAACGCGCAAGGAGCGCCAGAGATTCTTCGATGACGCGGTAGGCATGGGCGAGTTCCTCCTCGGTGGAGCAGTAAGGGGGGATCATGTAGACGACGTTGCCGAGGGGGCGAAGGTAGACGCCCCGCTCGATGTAGAAGCGGCGCAGGCGCGGTCCCAGCCCGCTCAAGTAGCCGGCGTCCGAGGCGGCGAGCTCGATCGCGGCGATCGTGCCGCGGCGGCGGACCTGCGCGACCTCGGGTCGCTCCGCGAACCGGGCGAGGTGGCGCTCGTGCGCGGCGCCGATGCGCGCGATCCGCTCCAGGACGGGCTCGGTCTTGAACACCTCGAGGCTCGCGACGGCCGCGGCGCAGGCGATGGGGTTTCCGGTGTAGGAGTGGCCGTGGAAAAAGGTGCGCGCGCGGTCCTCGGAGAGGAAGGATGAGAAGACCTCCTCCGTCGCCAAGGTCGCGCCCAGCGGCAGGAAGCCGCCGGTGATGCCCTTGGAGCAGCAGAGGATGTCCGGCGAGACGTCCGCCGCCTGGCAAGCGAACATGGTCCCGGTGCGCCCGAAACCGGTCATCACCTCGTCGGCGATAAATAGGATGCCGAGCTCCGAGCAAACGCGCCGCAGCTCGGCCAAGGCGCGCGGCGGGTACATGCGCATGCCCGCCGCGCCCAGGACCAAGGGCTCGACGATCAGGGCGGCGAGCCGCCCCGCCTGGGGCTCGAGCAGGCGGCGGCATTCCCGCGCGGCGGCGTCGTCGACCGGCAGCGGCAGGCGCAGGACGTCGAAGAGCATGGAGGCGTAGGGCGCGGTGAAGGTCCCGCGCGCGCTGGCCGACATGGCGC
Organism: Elusimicrobiota bacterium; assembly: GCA_035536155.1. Lineage (GTDB taxonomy): Bacteria > Elusimicrobiota > Elusimicrobia > UBA1565 > UBA1565 > DATLOS01. The sequence goes on along the minus strand of DATLOS010000066.1, from coordinate 9,021 downwards.
CGAACGTGTCGCCGTGGTAGGCGCCTTCGAGGGCCGCGATCATGGTCCGGCGCTCGCCGCGCGCGGCCCAGTGGCCGACGGCCATCTTGAGCGCCGCCTCGACCGCGGTGGAGCCGTCGTCCGAGAGGAATACGCGCGAGAGGCCCGCGGGCGCGATCTCGAGGAGGCCTTCGGCCAGACGGCGCGCGGGCTCGTGCGTGAAGTCGGCAAACAGCGCCTGCTCGAGCCGCCCGGCCTGCTCGGCCACCGCGGCCGCGATCTTCGGGTGCGCGTGCCCGTGGAGCGTCACCCACCAGGAGGAGACGGCGTCGAAGAGGCGGCGCCCGTCCTCGAGGACGAGGGTCGAGCCCGAGGCGCCGGAGACCGCCAACGGCTCGTCGGCCAAAGCGTGCTGGGTGTAGGGGCGCCAGAGGGCGTCGGCGCGGACGGCGGTCTTCATGCGGACACCGCCTTGAGCTGGTCCAGACGGAACCCCGCGGCGAAGGCGGCGCGCAGCGTCCGGGCGTCGAGCTCGGCCAGGCGCGGCAGGCGGCCCAGGCGCGGGACGCGGGCGAGATCGCAGATGGTCCGCTCCGAGTCCTCGTTGGCGTCGCCGATGAAGGCGATGCCGGCTACGGTCGCTCGGCGCGCGCGCAGGGCTTCGAGCGACAGAAGGCTGTGGTTGATCGTGCCGAGAGCGGTGCGCGCGCACAGGATGACGGGCGCGCCCCAGCCGGCGAGGAGGTCTATCTGGAGAACGCTCCTCGTCAGAGGGACGAGAAGCCCGCCGGCCAGCTCCACGACGAGCGGACGATCCGTGTCCGGCAGGCGCGCGAGCCGGGCCGGGTCGACCGACGTTCCGTCCAGCTCCGCGGCGCGATGGGGCGAGAGCGGGCGGCTCAAGCGGTAGCGCTCGGAAAGGACGCGCTCCGCGCTCAGGCCGCTCAGGCGGCGCACGGTCTCGGAATCGACTTCCTCCAGGCCCGATTGCACGGGCTTCCAGTAGCAGCCGTCCAAGGCCTGGACGAGCCCCGCGGCGAAGACGGTCTTGCCCACGCCGGTGTCCGTCCCGGCGACGACGAAGGCCTCAGGCACGCAGGACCTCCCGCAGCGCGGCCGCGAGCGCGCGCAGCTCCTCGGGCGTGCGCTCGCAATTTATGGAGATCCGCAGCCGCGCCGTCCCTTCGGGCACGGTGGGGGGGCGCACGGCGCGCACGTCGAAGCCGCCGTCGCGCAGGCGGCGGGAGGCCTCGAGGGCGCGGGCGTCGTCGCCGAGGACGACGGGAACGATGGGCGCGCCGGTCTTGGCTGGCAGGAGCTCGGACGCGAGGGCGCAGAGCCGGCGCAGGCGGTCGCGGCGCTCGGGCTCCTCATCGAGCAGGGCCAAGGCGCGGCGGACGACCGCGGCCATGAGGGGAGAGGGCGCCGTGGAGTACAGGAACGGGCGGGCCGTCGACTGAAGCAGGCGAACGAGCGGGGCCGGCCCGCACAGGAGCGCCCCGGAGGCGCCCAGAGCCTTGCCGCAGGTGTGGAGGGTGACGAGATTTTCCTTGGAGAGCTCCTCGGCGGCGCCCCGCCCCCGCGCTCCCAGGACGCCGGTGGCGTGGGCCTCGTCGACGACGAGAAGGGCCTCGTGCCGGCGGGCTATCTCCGCGAGCTCCCGGAGCGGAGCGGCGTCGCCGTCCATGCTGTAGAGCCCCTCCACCGCGAAGGTCAGGTCGCGCGCGCCCTCGGCCCGGGCCCGGCGGGCCAGGGCGTCGAAGGAGGCCGGATCGTTGTGGCGGGAGGCGAGCTTGCGCGCGAAGCCGGCGCGGGCGCCCTCCTTGACGCTCGCGTGGACGCGCTCGTCGAGGATCACCGCTCCATGGCGCGTGGGCAGGGTCGAGAACAGGGCCAGGTTGGCGTCGAAGCCCGAGCCGAAGTAGACGGCGCGCTCGGCGCCGAAGAAGGGCGCGGCCTCGGCCTCCAGGGCCTCGTGCTCGGGGTGGTTTCCGCGCAGGAGGCGGGAGCCTCCCGCGCCCACCGGGACTCCGCGCGCCAGGGCGTCTTGAACGGCCGCGGCGAGCGCGCGATGCGAGGCGAAGCCCAGGTAGTCGTTCGAGGCGAAGTCCAGCCCGCGGGCCGCGGTCGGCTCGCGCAGGCGGCTCTGGGCGCTAAGCGCGCCCAGCTCGCGGTCCAGCCGCTCCCGCAGGCTCGGCACAGGGCTCCCGGCGCTTCAAATCCAAGGACCCCAGCAGGCGCTCGTCGATGGACCAGCCGGGGTTCGGGGTGGTGAGGAGCTTGTCCCCGGCGAAGATGGAGTTGGCGCCGGCGAGGAACGCCAGGGCCTGCGCCTCGGGGCTCAGGGACAGCCGGCCCGCGCTCAGGCGCACCATGGCGCGGGGCATGAGGATGCGCGCGACCGCGATGGCGCGCACGAAGTCGAAGGGGTCGATGGGGGCGCGCTTCTCCAGGGGCGTTCCGTCGACGGGGACGAGGGCGTTGATGGGCACGCTCTCGGGCTGGGGGTCGAGGGCCTGCAGGGTGTGCAGGAGCTTGATGCGGTCGTCCTCGGTCTCGCCCATGCCCAGGATGCCGCCGCAGCACACCGAGATGCCGGCCCGGGAGGCGTTCGCGATCGTCTCCAGGCGGTCCTTGTAGGTCCGCGTGCCGATGATCTCGCCGTAGTAGTCCTTCGAGGTGTCGAGGTTGTGGTTGTAGGCGCTCAGGCCCGCCTCGGCCAGGCGCTCGGCCTGGGAGGGGGTGAGCATGCCCAAGGTGGCGCAGGCCTCGAGGCCCAAGGCGCGCACGCCGCGGACCATCTCGAGCACCCGGTCGAACTCGGGGCCGTCCGTCGCCTCGCGCCAGGCCGCGCCCATGCAGAAGCGCGTCGAGCCGGCTTCCTTGGCCTTGCGCGCCTCGGCCAAGACGGCGGAGACCTCCATCAAGGGCTCGGTCTTCACCGGCGCGGCGTGGTGCGCGGACTGGGGGCAGTAGCCGCAGTCCTCGGGGCAGCCGCCGGTCTTGATGGAAAGGAGGGTGCAGACTTGGACCTCGTCGGCGGCGTGGTGGGCGCGGTGGGTCCCGGCGGCCTCGAAGACGAGGTCGAGGAGGGGGCGGCGATAGAGGGCGCGCACCTCGTCCAAGGTCCGGCGGACGATATCGGCGGACATCACGGCGATCTTACTAATTTTAGGAGAGCGCCTGCTTGATCGCGCCCAGGAGCGCGGCCAGGCCCAGGCTCTTGGAGAAGAATCCGGCCACGCCCAGGCTCCGGTATTTGCGCTCGCCGTCCGCGTCGGCGTGGCCCGTGAACACGATGACCTTCGCCGTGGGTTCGTGCGCCCGGATGCGCTTGAACACGTCGGAGCCGGCCGCGTCCGGGAGCTCGCGGTCCAGGAGGACCAGGTCGGGCTTGAAGTCCTGGAAGGCGGCGAAGCCGGACTCGCCGTCGGGCGCGCCGCGCACGGCGTAGCCGTTCGAGGAGAGGGCGTCCTGGAGCAACTCGCGCAGGACTCCGCTGTCGTCCACGATGAGGATCTTGCGAGGGGGCGTCATCACGCGCTCGGGGCGGCCAGCTGGGCGCCGATGATGTCGAGCAGGGCGGAGAGGCCCATGCCCTTCGAGAGGAAGCGCTTGACTCCCAGGGCGCGGTACTTGCGCTCGCCGTCCGCGTCGGCGTAGCCGGTGAGCACGATCACCTTGGCCTTGGGGTCGAGCTTGCGGATGCTCTCGAGGACGGCGGAGCCGCGCGCGTCGGGGAGCTGGCGGTCGAGCAGGACCAAGTCGGGACGGAAGCTCTTGAAGGCCGAGATGCCGGAGCGGCCGTCGTGGGCGGACTCGACCTCGAATCCCTTGGAGACCAGAAGATCCTGCATCAAGTCGCGCAGGACGCCGCTGTCATCGATGATCAGGATCTTGTGCGGCATCGGCAGGGACGAGTGTAAGGCGGGCCCGGCTCGAAGTCAAGGAGTCAGGCGTAGGCGGGCTTCAGGCGCTCCAGCTGCTCCTCGAAGCGCTTCTGGAAACCGGGGTCGAGGACGTCGGTGCAGACGGCGTAGCGGATGAGGGGCTGCGCGGAGCCCGCGGGCCCCGGGCTCAGGAAGTGCACGCCCACGATCCCGGTCTCCGAGATCACGGCGCGGTTGAAGGCCTCGTGCGGCGCCGTCTCCTTCGAGAAGTCGCGTCCCAGCGCGCGCCGCGGCGCCTTCCAGAGCGTGAAGAAGCCGGCCTCCGTGGTGCAGGCGGGCTGGAGGCCGGCCACGCGCAGGCGCGGGATGACGTAGGCGAGGCGCCGCTCGTAGAGCCCGCGCAGGTCGTCCATCGCCTTGCGCGCGACGGCGCGGTCCTTGAAGAACTCGCCGTAGGCCGCCATCACCCCCGGCACGGGGCCCGATTCGGTGTTGCCCTTGACCAGGATGAAGTCCTCGACGAAGTCCCGCGAGCCCACGAGGGCTCCCAAGCGGGCGCCGGGGTCGTTGAAGGTCTTGCTCACCGAGTAGAGCTCGAGCCACTCGAGCTCGGGGTAGTCCTTGGCCACGGCGGCGAGCGGCGTGTGGCGCTCGTCGGCGAGGCCCGAGTACGCGGCGTCGTTGACCAGGCGGGTCTTGCGCTCGAGGCACCACTCGATGAGCTCCTTCCACTCCTCGGGCTTGGCGCCCACCGAGGCCGGGTTGCCGGGCCGGATGGTGAAGACGAGGTCCACGCGTTCGAGCTTGCGCGCCGCGAGAGCGTCCTTGAGCCGCGCCAGGCTCAGGCGCATGTTGTCTTCCGTGCTCAGCGGCCAGACCACGCGCTCCGCCCCGAGATAGCCGTCCGACCAGGTGCCGATCACGTCGTAGGCGGGGAGGTTCGAGGCCACGCGGAAGCGCTCGCGGCGCTTCTTGTCGGGAAGGTGCAGGCCGCAGGCCAGCGGGATCAGGGCGCTCGCGGTCTTGATGCCGGGGATGGGCAGGGCCTTGAGATGGGGATAATCCTCGGTCCGGATGCGGCCGTGGAGCTCCACCATCGCCTCGGCGAAGCCGTGCAGGTTCGTGTCCTCGGCGTAGGTGTGATAGGCGAAGCCGGGGTCTAGGGCGAAGCGGGCCTTGAGCTCGCGGATGGCCTGGGGGGGGATGCCGTCCGGGTTTCCCAGCGAGAGATTGAGCGGGGGCAGGCCGGTCTTCTGGGTGTACTCGCGGATCAGGATGTAGATCAGCTGGAAGAGGTTGATGCCCGCCGGCGGAATCTGGCGCATGGACCGATTCTAGCTTTTCCGGGGCGCTGGGTCCTCCGGCCCGACGGGAGGGCCGGGAGGCTCAGGCGGCGGGACGGGCTCCGAGGCACACTGGGGACATGAAGCTTGCCGGCGCCCTGATCGTCCTGGCCCTGTGCGCCCCGGCTCGCGCCGAGGACGCCGGCCTCGCGGCTTTTCGCGAGGCCGCGACGCCTCTGATCGCCGACATCGGGACCCTGCGCACGGACATCGAAGCCCTGCGCGGCCGGGTGGAGCGGGACGTCTCGATCCTATTCCCCGCCGACCGGAGCGACCCCTTGGCGCCCCTGCGCGCCCGGCGAAGCGCCCTGCGCGAGCGCCGCACCGCCCTCGAGGCCGACGCGCGCGCGCAGGCGGGCAAGGACCGCAACCTCGACCACGACTTCGGGCTGACCGAGTGGCACCTCGACGAGCGCATCCCGCAGGCCCTGGAGGGGATGTGGCGGCTGCGGGCCTTCCGGAGCCGATATTCGGAATTGTTCCGCGGCCTCGACTCCCTGAGCGGCCGGACGGCCGCCCTCGAGGCCGACGTCCGCGAGCGGCGCGGGAGAGGCGAGCTCGGCGAGGCCGATCGCCTCGCCTTCGCCGGGCGCTTGCGCGAGCTGGGCGAGGCCGGCGCCGGCCTTTGGCCGAGCTACCGCGAGATGACCTTGGAGGTCGATCGCCTCGAGACGGCGGGCGACCAGCCGAACGCGCCCTTCGTCGCGTTTCGGGATCGCTACCGCGAGGCGGTCAATCCCGCCGCGGCGGGGCTGGCGTCCTTGCGCGACCGGCTCCAAGCCCTGCGCGCGAGCTTGGGCCTGGAGATCGCCGTCCGGCGCGGCGGGTTCGAGGGAGTCGGCGTGCGCGACTTGGCGGAGCTGCCGCGCCTTCCGCGCCTCGGCGACGAGGCCCGCGCCTTGAACGGGCCGTTGGGCTGGGCCGTCCACGAAGGCGTCGGGACCGCGGTGTCCTGGCTCTCGCCGGGAACGGTTATGCGGCGCCAGGACGGCGCCGAGCGCGAGGCCGCGGGGCGGCTGCGCCTGGCCCGCTGGACCGGCGAGGCCGGCACCGTGGGCAACCCGGTCGGCGCGGCCGCGGTCCTCCATCGTCAGACCGGCGGAACCTGCGGGATCGTCACCCAGCAGCAGATCATCCAGCTCGCGGGCGCGGCGCCCGAGGGCCTGCGGGGCCGGGCCTTCGAGGAGCGGCTGGTTGAGCGCGCCTATGAGGCCGGCTACTTCGGCAGCCCCGGCCGCGCCCGCGCCCGCCTGGTCGACGGGACCCCCAGCGGCCACATCGGCAGCCTCCTCACGGAGCACGGCATCCCCTACCGCCGCCATCGGGAGGTCTCCCAGGCCGTGATCGACGAGACCTTGCGCGACGGGCGCATGCTCATCGCCGCGGTGCACGCCCCCGAGCTCTGGACGAACGGACGCCGCGTCGAGGAGTTCCACGCCCCGGAGGAGGCGATCCGGGCGGGCACCGACCACGTCGTCGTCATCACCGGCGGCGCGGTGGACGCGCGCGGGCGCTTCACCGTCTACTACATCAACGACTCCGGCACCGGCGAGGCCGGCCGCCCGGTGAGCCCCGCGGTACTCTTCAGCGCCATGCGCCGCGGCGGCAGCGCCTACCTGGAAATCCGTTAGCCTCGATTTGATACCATAGCGCCGTCGGAGAGCACGACGTGAAAGACCTGCGCACCGAGGCGATCGCCGGGATCACCACGTTCTTCACCATGGCCTACATCGTGGTGGTGAACCCCTCCATCCTCTGCACCGACGGCACCGGGATGCCGTTTTCCGGCGTGCTCACCGCCACCGTCCTCCTCTCCTTCGTCATGACCTTGGCGATGGGCCTCTACGCCGACCTGCCTTTCGCGGTGGCGCCCGGGATGGGCGTCAACGCCTTCTTCACCTTCAACCTGATCCTCGGCCGCCACATCCCCTGGCCGACGGCGCTGGGCATCGTCTTCTGGTCCGGCGTCCTCTTCCTCGCCGTCTCGGCCACCCCGCTGCGCGCGAACCTGGCGCTGGCCATGCCCAAGGGCGTGCGCTCGGCGGCCGGCGCCGGGATCGGCGTCTTCCTCACCTTCATCGGGCTCAAGAACGCGGGCTTGGTCGTGGCCGACCCGGTCACCTTCGTGCGCCTGGGAGAGCTGGGGCCGAAACCGGTCCTGGCTCTGGTCGGCATGGCGCTCGCCTGCGCACTCCACCTGCGCAAGAGCGCCTTCTCGTTTTTGATCCCCATCGCGGCGGTCACCGGCGCGGGCTGGGCCATGGGCCTCGTGGCGGCTCCGCGGAGCTTGGTCAGCATGCCCGACTTCCGCGGGGTCTTCCTCAAGGCCGACGTCCTCGGCGCGCTCCGGCCCGCGCTCCTTCCCGCGATGGTGTCCTTGATGTTCACCGACCTCTTCGATTCGATCTCCACGTTCGTGGGCGTGGCCCATGCCACCCGCCTCCTCGACTCGGACGACAACCCCAAGAACCTGCGCCAGGGCCTGCTGGTCGACGCCTTTGCGACCTTGGGCGCGGGGCTCTTGGGGACCTCGTCGGGCACCGCCTACATCGAGAGCACCGCGGGCATCGAGGCCGGCGGGCGCACCGGGCTGACCTCCGTGTTCACGGCGCTGTGCTTCTTGCCCTGCCTCTTCCTGGCCCCGCTGGCCGGGACGGTGCCGGGTTTCGCGACGGCGCCGATCCTCATCCTGGTCGGCGCCTTCATGTTCCGCAGCGTCTCGGGCCTCGAGCTCGAGAGGCTGGAAGACGCCGTGCCCTCCTTCCTCACCTTGGTGCTGATTCCGCTCACCTTCTCGATCACCCAGGGGCTGCTGTGGGGCTTCCTCTCCCACGCCGTGCTCTACACGCTGGCCGGGCGCCGGCGCGAGGTGCCGCCGTTCCAATACGGCCTGGCGGCGCTCTCGGCGGGCCTGCTCTGGCTGGAGCACGGGGCGAGATGAGCGGCTTCGCGGGCGCCCTCGGGGAGTTCGAGCCGGACTTGCCGCGGCCGGCGGTGCTCTGCACCTTGGTGCGGATCGTCGGCTCGGCGCCGCAGACCGTCGGCGCCAAGATGTGGGTCGCGGCCGAGAGCTTCCACGGGACCTTGGGCGGCGGCCGCTTCGAGCACGAGGTCCTGGCCGAGGCGCGGCGCATGCTCGCGGCGGGAGCCTCCGCGGTCCTCAAGGAGTTCGTCCTCTGCCGCCAGATGGGCCAGTGCTGCGGGGGCCGGGTCGAGGTCTTCTTCGAGCCCATGCCGCGGCGGCGGCGCGTCCACCTCTTCGGCGCCGGGCACGTGGGCCGGGCCACCGCGGAAGTGCTTTCCGGCACCGGGCTGTCCGTGACGGTGGTCGATCCGCGCCCCGAGTGGTGCCGCTCGCTGCCCTCGGGCGTGCGCGCCGCCTGCCGCGAGCCCTTGGACTACGCGCGCGGCCGCGTTTGGAACGAGGACGACGCCGTCTGCGTCTTCACCCACAGCCACGACCTCGACTACCTGCTCGTCGAGCACTTCCTGCGCCAGCCGCTCGGCTACCTGGGGCTCATCGGCTCCCAGCACAAGAGCGACGTGTTCCGGGCCCGGCTCAAGAACGGCCTGGGCGTGGCCGAGGCCGAGGAGCTCGACGCCCGCTGGGAGGCGGAGGTCCGCTGCCCCATCGGCTTGCCCATCCGCGGAAAGGAGCCGAAGGTGATCGCCGTCTCGATCGGGGCGCAGCTCCTCTCCGAGTTCGCGGCGAAGCCCGCGGCGAAGAAGCCGGCGTGAAAGCGGCGGCGCTGCTGCTCGCCGCGGGCCGCGGCCGGCGGGCCGGCGGGCCCAAGGCCTGGCTCCAGTGG
>DATLOS010000065.1:0-10369 GCA_035536155.1 Elusimicrobiota bacterium | reverse complement strand
CGCAGCGCGATCTCCGCGGTCTCCAGGTCGCGCACCTCCCCGACCATGATCACGTTCGGATCCTGGCGCAGCACCGCCCGCAGGCCGTCGGCGAAGCTGAAGCCGAACTTCGGGTTGACCTGGGTGTGGGTGACGCCGGGGAGCTGGTACTCGACGGGGTCCTCCAAGGTGATGATGTTCAGGGGCTCCCCGCTCAGGTCCTTGAGCATGCTGCAGATGCTCGTGGTCTTGCCCGCGCCCGTGGCCCCGGAGACGAAGAAGATGCCGTTGTTGGAGCGGATCACCGCGCGCAGGCGGGCCAGGTCCTCCGGGGCCAGGCCGAGGCGGCCCAGGCCCAGGTTCTCCGCTCCCCGCAGCAGGCGGATGGTCACCCTCTCGCCGAAGGTCGAGGGCATCGTCGCGAAGCGCGCGCGCACGGTCCGGCCCTGGACGGCCACGTCGAAGCCGCCCTCCTCGGGCGTCATCGCGCTGGGCGCCGTGGGCTGGAGGCCCGACATGATGCGCAGGCGCGGCACCAGCGGCAGGCTGGCCTTGGGATAGCGTCCTTGCTCGAGGAGCCAGCCGTCGATGCGGTAGAGGATGCGCGTGGAGTCCCGCTCGGGCACGAGGTGGATGTCGCTGACGTTCGCCTCCACGGCGTCGCGCAGCATCCAGTCGACCATCTCCGTGGCGACGTCGCTGGAGTTGCCCTTGGCGACCTTCCCGAGGAACTCCGCGATGTGCCCCGCGACGATCTGCGCGCGCGGCACGGCCATAGGGTCCTGCAAGTAGGCCTCCTGCGCGGCCCGGGCGCGCTCGCCTTCGCCCAGAAGCTCCCGCGCCTGCTGGACCAAGGCCTTGGCGTCGACCGGCTTCGGTAGGAACCGGCGATTCGGCGCCGCGGGGAACCAGCGATGGACCTGCTCGACGGGCATGCCCGAGCAGAAGATGATCGGCAGGCCCGCGGCGCCGGGAACCGCCTGCATCAGGTTGAGGGCCGCGGGCGCGCCGCCGCCGGGCATCTGCATGTCCATGACCACGAGGTCCGGAAGGCCGGCCTTGATGGCCTCCGCGGCGCCCGCGGGCCCGTTCGTCCGCGCCGTCTGGTGCCCCGCGTTCTGGAAGAAAGCCTCCAGCATCTCGGAGAAGGCGGCGTCGTCGTCCACGATCAGGATTTTCGCCATCAGTAGCTCGTCCGCCGCTCCCCAACGTCCGGGTCGTCGGCGATCCGGGCCGCGGTCTCGATCGCGACGCGGGCGACGTCCGCCGCGAACGGGATGTCCGCGTTGGCCGCCACGTCGCTGGAGCGGTGGTTGTGCGGGCTCCGGTTCCCGGGCTCCGAGTAGTCCATGTCCTCGTTGAAGAGAACGCCGGGGATGCCCACGTACTCGAACTCCTGGAGGTCGGTGTTGAATACCGCGTTGCGCTCCTTGTCGCGCGGCGCGTAGAGCGCCGTCAGCCCCGGGGCGAGCTTGCGGGCGGCGTCGAGCGCCAGCGCCGCCATGCGCTCCGAGCCCGGCGCCGCCGTAGGCGACACCTGGAACGCCCGCTTGCCGGGCCGGTGCCAGCCGATGAAGTCGGCGATCACGACCGCGCGCACGTCCCGCCCGCCCGCGAGCTCCTCGTTGATGAGGCGCCAGGCTCCGATGCCGTCCGAAGGCATCTCCTCCCCGGTCAGGTGGACCAGCCAGACCGGCCGGCGCAGGCGCAGGCCCTTGAGGACGGCCGCCGCCCGCAGCAGAGTCGCCGTCGCGGTGGCGTTGTCGTCGGCCCCGGCGACGGTGACGCGCTCGCGCGTGCGCTCGAACACGTCGTGCGCGCAGGCCGCGTCGATATGGTCGGCCAGGATCACCGGCGGCCCCTCCTCGCGGCCCGGAATCACCGCGATCAGGTTGGACTGGGGGATCCCCCGCCAGTCGAAGCGCTGGCGCCGCGTCCCGATGCCCAGGACGCGGTAGCGCTCCTCGAGATAGTCCGCGAGCTTCTCCAAGTCGTTGTCCCGCTGAAACGAGCCCTTGCGGAGGAAGCGCGCCCTCCGCGCGCTCAGAGGATAGATCGCGAACTCCTCGCCGTCAACGACGCGCAGGTCCTCCTCGAAGCGCCGCGCGTGCTCCTTCGGCCAGGCCCGCACCCGGAGCGGGACATCGACCGGAGCCGGGCGGGGCGCGGGGGCCGGCAGCCACTCGATCTCCGCCGGCCACTCCACCCCGCCGGGCCCCACCCGGAGGGCGAAGGCGACCGGTTCGGCGTTGAAGCGCGCGGGAGGGTTGAGGCAATGGGCGGCGTAGCGCCCGGGCTTGGAGAGCTCGGCCGCGCGCGCGTCTTTCTCGCGCGGATGCGGCCAGGCGAGCGCGACGGCCCCCCCCGCCCGCTCGGTGTAGACGCAGTTGCCGAAGAGGGGCATCTGGTTGACCTGGGAGTAGTCGAGGAAGTCGCCGAAGAGCTCGAGCTTGTCGGCGGGCGAGCCGGGATCGCGCTCCTCGGGAAGAAGCGGCTTCTCGCCCCGCCTCTGCGTCCACTCCGCGCGCCAGTTGGCCGAGGCGGAGAGCCAGCGCCAAGGCCGGCCCGGCGACTCGCGCCAGCGGGCGTACACCCAGTTGGGCTGGCCGTTCCAGTCCTCGCTGGGCCAGGCCTCCAGCTCGGCGGAAGGCGCCCCCAGCGTCTGGAGTATCCGCGGCGCCTGCGTCTGCCCGAGCGGGCGCAGCGCGGCCTGCAGGCGCGGCCGCCGCGCCGGCGGGCGGCCCAGTACCAGCTCGCGCGGGCTCGCGCCGATGAAGATGGGGAAGTACTGCTGCGACGTGTCCGGGGTATCGAGCCAAGGCGCGGGCGCCAGCCGGCCGAGCAGGCCATCGCCGGGCGCGACGGCGCCAGCCGCCGCGCTCCAGGCCACGAGGAGCGCCAGCGCCGCGAACACGCCTACTTTTTCTTCGCCAGCGAATCGGCCCGGCTTCTGGCCTTGCGGGCGAGCTTGTGCGCGGGATACCTCGCGGACAGCTGGTTGTAGAGCTCGATCGCCTTCTCCGGATTCTGGAGCTCGTTCTCGCAGATGTCCGCCGCGGCGTAGAGCGCCTCCGGCGCCTCCGCGCTCTCCGGGATGTCCTTGGCGATGCGCTCGTCAAGGGCCAGCTCGGTGGAGAAATCCTTCTGCTTGTGGGCGATGGCCGCCCCGGCCTTGAGCGCCCTCGCGGCCAAGGGGCTGGCCTTGAACATGTCGGCCAGCTTTCCGTAGGTCTCGATGGCCTGGCCCGGGCGGTTGAGCTGCTCGGCCAGCAGGCGCGCCTCGCCGTTGTAGGCGCGCAGCGCGGCGTCGGTGCTCGGGTAGAGCTTGACGATCTTCTCGTCGATGTCGATCGCGAGGTCGTACTGCTTGAGCTGCTCCTCGATGCGCGCGATCTGCTCGTAGGAGGTCCTGGCCTCCTCGCTGTCGGCGTAGCGGTTCACGACCTCCTGGTAGGCGTCGATCGCCTTGTTGTAGTCCTTGAGGTTGTTGGCCAGGACGTCCCCGATGAGGCGCTGCGAGCGCGGCTTGAAGGCGCTGGCCGGGTAGACCGAAAGGAGCTTCTGGTAGGCCAGGATCGCGGAGGCGTACTTGCCCTTCTTGCCGTGGAGCTCGCCCAGGACCATGGTGAGCTCGTCGGCCTTCGGGTACTCCGGAAAGCGCGCGGAGAACTCCTCGAACTCGAGGACCAGCGGCTCGTAGAGGGCGTCGTCGGTCTGGTCGACGAGCTTCTTGAAGAGCGCGGCCAGCCGCGCGGACTTGTCGCCCGCGTCCATGCCGCGGTCGAGCTCGCCGAAGACGGGCTTGAGGCGGCGCTCGAACTTGCGGTCGACGATGTCCATCATGGCGCGCTTCGCGGGGAAGGCGAGCTTGGAGGAAGGCGCCTCGCACAGGAGCCGCAGGTAGGCCATGACCGCGGACTTGGGGTCCCCCTGCCGCTCGAAGAGGTCGGCCTTGAGCCGCAGCGCCTCGTCGGCGAAGTCGGCGTCGGGATTGCTGCGCACGAGACGGGAGACCTGCGCCAGGACCGTCTCCACGATCTCCGGGCGCCGGTCCTCCCCGGCCTGCTTGAGAAAGCGCCACTCGGAGGCGAGGCGCTCCGCGGGGGAGACCTTCACGGCACCTATACTGGGTGCCGCACCCTGTATAGGTGCGGGCTCCGCCTTCGCGGGCTCGGGCTTGGCGGGCTCCGCCTTGGCGACCTCCTTCGGCGGCTCCGCCGGGGCGGCTTGCGCCGGCGCGGCCGGGGCCGCTTCCTTGGGGGCCTCCTTCGGGATCTCCGCCGGGGCGGCCGCCGCCGGGGCGGGAGCCGGGGCCGGCGCCGCGGCGACGGTCGGAGCGGGCGGCGTTTCCTTGGGCGCTTCGGCCGGAGCCGAGGCGTCCCGGACCTTCGCGCTGCCCAGACCCTCCTGGGCCCGCGCGCTCAACGCGAAAACGAGGATCGCCGCCGAACCGAGCAATGCCTTCATGGGTGTCGCCCTCCCGTCACGCCGTCGTCAGTGTAGCAAACCGGGCTTCGCCGCGCGTTGCTGGAAGCGCTCGGGCAGGGTCTTCCCGGAGGCGCCGCCGAGCTCCTTGTCCAGGAAGGCCTCGGCCTTGCGCCGGCGTGCGTCGAAATCCATGCGGGCGAAGGGCGCCGAGCCCTCGTCCTCGCGCTCCCGGGCCGCGGATTCGCCGGCCTTCCGGATCATGCGCGGCAGGGCGCGGGGGTCGTAGCCCGCGCGCGCCAGCAGGACCGCCGCCCCGCGATCGGCCTCTTCCTCATAGGCGGCCAGGCGGGGCTTGTTCGCCGCGTCGTACGCCGCGTCCGCGAAGTCCTGGAGACCCTCCTCGTCCGCCCCCGGGGCGCGGCCGGCCGCGGCGTCGAGCTCCCCCATCGCATCCTCCGCGCGGAGCTTCACGTCGCGGTGCGCGATCTCCTTCAAGCCGTGGCGGGCGAGGACGTGCGTCATCTCGTGCCCGATCGCCGCGGCCAGCTCCGCCTCGTCCGCGCAAGCCGCGAGGAGGCCCCCGCTCACCAGGATGGTTCCGCCCGGCACGGCCAGCGCGTTCACCCGGGTCGAGCGCGTGAGGTAGACTTTGAAGGGATAGTCGTAGGCGCCCGACGACTCGGCCAGCGCCGTCGCGACCATGTTGAGGTAGGCGCGCAGGCGCGGGTCGGGATCGAGCCCCTCCTTCGCCGCGGCCGCCGCGGCGATCGAGAGTCCGATGCCTTCCTCGTAGGGCTGGGGCGCGTACGCGGAGGCGAGGGCCGCGGGAGCCGCCTTCACGGGCGCCTTCCCCGGGGCGAGCTCCGCCTTGAACGCCGCGTACTCCTCGGGACGGAAGAAGGGGGGCTGGGCCTTCGCCAGCGCGTCCACGTCCGCCTTCGGCGCGCGGCCGAAGCGCAGCGCGAACCCGCGCACCGCCGCGACCGCGACCGACGCGGGCGCGCGCTTGCCCTTGGGGGCGGCCGCCGTCGCGCCTTGCGGGGCGGCGGCGAAAGCCGTCTCGGAGACCCAGCCCGAGCCATTGAGCCGGGCCCAGCCGCCCTTGGACTCGAGGACGACGACCCGCGCCCCCCGGCCCAGCACGTAGCGCGCCGCAAACCAGCTGCCGGGCCCGGAACGGACCGTTGCTTGGTCGCGCCCCACCATGCGCGCGTCGCCCGAAGCGGCTCCAAGGCAGGCGGAGAGCGCGAGAATACAGAGTGCCCGCACGGGTCTAAGGCTACCGCAACTCCGTCCGGGAGTCAAGTCACCGCGACGGCAGCCTCACCAGGCCGCCCCAGAACTCCACGATCAGCCGCGCGGTGCTGCGCAGCTGCTCCATCTGCAGGGGCTTGTTGAGATAGGCGTTGGCGTGGAGAGAGTAAGCGTTGAGGACGTCCTGCTCCGAGTCCGAGGTGGTGAGCACGAGGATGGGCACGCGCCGAAGCTCGGGATCCGATTTCGCCTCGGCCAGCACCTCGCGCCCGTCCTTGCGCGGAAGGTTGAGGTCGAGGAGGACGATGTCGGGGCGCTCGAGGCCGCCGCCCGCCGCGCGAAGGGCGGCCAGCGCCTGCTCCCCGTCCGAGGCGACGCGCAGGCGCACCCGGCCCCCCGCGCACGAGGCGAACGCCTCCTGGATCAAGAGCACGTCGCCGGGGTCGTCGTCGACCAGGAGGATCCGCAGCTCCCGCGCGGGGCTCACGGCGCGGCCCCGTCCGCGCCGGGCTCCGCGGAGCCGGGCAGGACGAAGCGGAAGGCGCTGCCCCGTCCGGGCTCGGACTCGATCCAGATCCGGCCGCCGCGGCGCTCGACGATCTTCTTGCAGATGGCGAGGCCGATCCCGGTCCCCGGGTACTTGTCGCGGGCGTGCAGGCGCTTGAAGATGGCGAAGACCCTCTCGTGGTGGACCGGGTCGATGCCGATGCCGTTGTCTTTCACCTCGAACTCCCAGCCCTCCTCCACCCGGCGCGAGCTGATGCGCACTATCGGCGGCGCGTCCCCGCGGAATTTCACCGCGTTGCTCACCAGGTTCTGGAACAGGCTCACCAGCTCCGTCGCCTGCGCCGGCAGCGTGGGCATGGACCCGCGCGTCACCGACGCCCCCGCCTCCTCGATCGCGACGGCCAGGTTCGAGACCGCCTTGTCCACCGCCGCCCCGCAGTCCGTCGGCTGCGGCGGCGCGTCGCCTCGCCCGACGCGGGAGTACTCGAGGAGATCGGAGATCAGGTCCTCCATGCGGCAGACGCCGCTGACCACGTAGCCGAGATAGGTGTCGGCGGTCTCGTCGAGGCGGCCCTTGTAGCGGTTCTGCAGGAGCTGGGTGAATCCCGCGATCTTGCGCAGCGGCTCGCGCAGGTCGTGGGAGGCCAGGAAAGCGAACTGCTCCAGATCCGAGTTGGAGCGCTCCAGCTCGCGCGTGCGCTCCCGCACCTTCTGCTCCAGCGTCTCGTTCATCTCCCGCAGGCGCTCCTCGTCGCGCTTGCGCTCCGTGATGTCGCGCGCCGCCGCGTAGAAGACGCCCTCGCGGACGGCGGCGACCACGCTCCAAGAGAGCCAGCGGTAGCTCCCGTCCGCGTGAAGCAGTCGGTTCTCGAGCGGCGCGCTGGGGGCCCCGGACTTGAGCGCCTCCCAGAAGAGGGCGCTCCGGCCCCGATCCTCGGGGTGGACCAGGTCGGCCAGGCGCGTTCCGCCGAGCTCTCCCGGGAAGCGGCCCAGCCCGGGCCCCCAGGCCGCGTTGAGCTCCTTGAGCCGTCCATCGAAGCCCAGGATGCACATCATGTCCACCGACAGGTGGAAGAAGCGGTTGCGCTGGGCTCGCACCTGGCCCAGCTCGCGGCGGTGCTCGCGCCCCTCGACGTCGCGCAGGCGTTGGGCCTGCGCGCGGACCTGCTCCGTCTTCTTGAAGAGATCGACGAAGACGGAGACCTTGGCCTGGAGCACCTCGGGGACGAAGGGCTTGAAGATGTAGTCGACGGCCCCGAGGGTATAGCCCCGGGCCACCTGCATCTCGCCCTTGCTCACCGCCGTGAGGAAGATGATGGGCGTGTGCTTGGACCGCTCGCGCTCCCGGATCAGCGCCGCCGTCTCGAAGCCGTCCATCTCCGGCATCTGCACGTCGAGCAGGATGACCGCGAAGTCCTCCTCGAGGAGCCGCTTGAGCGCGTCTTTGCCGGAGCGGGCCCGCACCAGGTTGTCGCCCAGGCCCTCGAGGACCGTCTCCAGGGCGAGGAGGTTCTCCTCGTGGTCGTCGACCAGGAGGATGTTCACCTTGAGCCCCGCCGCGGGCGCCGCGGAAGCCGGCGCGCTCTTGCGGCCGCTATTTGCCGTAGGCATAGCGGTAGAGCCAGACGCGCAGCAAAGACAGGAGCTGCTCGACGTCCACCGGCTTGGGGATGTAGTCCGAGGCCCCCGCCTCGATGCATTTTTCCCGGTCGCCCTTCATCGCCTTGGCCGTGAGGGCGATGATGGGGAGCTCCCGGTACTTCTCGATGCCGCGGATGGCCCGCATCGTCTCGTAGCCGTCCATGTCCGGCATCATGACGTCCATGAGCACGATCTCGATGTCCGGGTTGGCCTGCAGGATCTCCAGCCCCGCCTTTCCGTTCTCCGCGTAGACCACCTTCATGCGGTAGCGCTCCAGGACGCTGGTGAGGGCGAAGATGTTGCGCACGTCGTCGTCGACGATCAGGACGGTCTTGTCGGCCAGGAGCGGCTGCTGCTGGTGGAGCTCGGTGATCATCCGGCGCCGCCCCTCGTCGAGCGCCGCCTGCGGCTGGTGGAGGAAGAGCGAGGTCTCGTCGAGCAGGCGCTCCGGCGAACGCGCGTCCTTGACGATGATCGACTGGGTCACCTTGCGCAGCTCGCGCTCCTCCTTCTTGTTGAGCTCCTTGCCGGTGTAGACGATGATGGGCAGGTTGGCGGCCCCGGCCTCCCGCTTGAGCCGGGTGATGAGCTCGTAGCCGGTCATGTCCGGAAGCTTGAGGTCGAGCACCATGCAGTCGAAGCCCCCCTTGGCCAGGGCCTCGAGAGCCTCCTGGCCGCTGGCCACGGCCGTGATCTTGACGTCGCCCATGGAGAGGAGCTCGACTACCGCCTTGCGCTGGACCTCGTTGTCCTCCACCACCAGGAGGTTGCGCACGCCGCTCGCCAGGTAGCCCTTCATGCGCTCCAGCGCGCGCGCGATCGGCTCCACCGAGGAGGGCTTGATCATGTAGGCGAAGGCCCCCTGGGAGAGCCCGCGCTCGTTCTGCTCCTCCACGGACAGGATGTGAACGGGGATGTGCCGCGTCTGCGGGTCGTTCTTGAGCTGGTCGAACACCGCCCAGCCGTCCATGTCGGGGAGCCGGAGATCGAGGGTGACGGCCCCGGGCAGGTACTTGCGGGCCAGGGCCAGGCCGCGGTCGCCGCGGGTGGCGACCAAGCCCTTGAAGCCCGCCTTGCGCGCCATCTCGAGCAGGATCCGGGCGTAGGCCGCGTCGTCCTCGATGACGAGGAGCACCTGATCTCCGGCGACGATGGCGTCGCGGTCGTCCTCGATCTCGGCGGCGAGCGGCGCCGGGAACTCCTCGGCCGGGGCCGGGGCCTCCCCCTCGGCCGGGGGATTCTCCGCGGCGACGCCCGCGTCCAACGATACCGGCTCCTGCCGCGCCTTCGGCGCGACGTAGGCCAGCGGCAAGTAGAGGGTGAAAGTGCTCCCCTCGCCCGGCGCGCTGCGCACCTGTATCTCCCCGCCCAGCATCTTCGCGATCTCGCGGCTGATGGAGAGGCCGAGGCCGGTGCCGCCGTACTTGCGGCTCGTGGTCATGTCCACCTGCTGGAAGGCCTCGAAGATGATCTTCTGCTTGTTGAGCGGAATGCCGATGCCGGTGTCCTCCACGGAGAAGGCGAGGACGGACTCCGCGCGGTTGAGGGTGTCCTGATCCGAGCTCCAGCCGTCCGCCGCCAAGGCCATGCGCAGGGAGACCTTGCCCTTCTCCGTGAACTTGAGGGCGTTGGAGAGGAGGTTTCGCAGCACCTGCTGCAGGCGCTTCGAGTCCGTGCGGAACGTCCGCGGCAGCCGCTCGTCGAGCTCCACGGTGAACTGCAGGCCGCGCTCCTGGGCGATCTGCAAAAATCCGCGCTCCACGTACTCGCGCAGCTCGCCGAAGCGCAGCTCGCCGATCTCCAAGGACATCGTGCCCGACTCGATCTTGGAGAGGTCCAGGATGTCGTTGATCAGGGCGAGCAGGTCCTTGCCCGAGCCGTGGATGGTCTTGGCGAACTCCACCTGCTTGCCGCTCAGGTTCTTCTCGGCGTTCTCGGCCAAAGTGCGGGCGAGGATGAGGAGGCTGTTCAAGGGCGTGCGCAGCTCGTGGGACATGTTGGCGAGGAACTGCGACTTGTACTTGGAGGTCAGCGCCAGCTGCTCCGCCTTCTCCTCGAGGGACTGCCGGGCGACCTCGATCTCCCGGTTCTTCGCCTCCACCTCCTTCTTCTGCTCGGAAAGCAGCGTCGCCTTCTCCTCGAGCTGGGCGTTGGTCTTCTGCAGCTCCTGGGCCAGCGACTGCGACTGCTTGAGCAGGTCCTCCGTGCGCATGGTCGAGGCGATGGTGTTGAGCACGATGCCGATGGACTCGGTGAGCTGTTCGAGGAAGTTGAGCTGGATCTCGCTGAAGCGGTTGAAGGAGGCCAGCTCGATGACGGCCTTGATCTGGCCCTCGAAGAGCACCGGGAGCACGGTGATGTTGAGCGGCGGCGCCTCGCCCAAGCCCGAGCTGACCCGGATGTAGTCGGCCGGGGCTCCCTCGATGAGGATCTTTTCCTTCTCCTTGGCGCACTGCCCGACCAGGCCCTCCCCCAGGGCCAGCCGCTCCGGGACGGTCGCCGACTCGCGGTGCGCGTAGCCGCCCAGGAGGCTCAACGGCGCGTCCTTGGACGCGTCGTC
>DATLOS010000064.1:0-4410 GCA_035536155.1 Elusimicrobiota bacterium | reverse complement strand
CGAAAACCGCGGCGAAGCCCCGTTGGCTCCTCGGACTCGCCGCCTCCGCGCTCGCGGCCGTCGCCGGCTGCTCGATGTTCCGCCTCTCGGGCTACGCCGTCCGCCCGGAAAAGCCCGGAAGGGGCACCGTGATCGACCCGTACCGCCTGCCCACCCCGGAGGAGAAGGAGGCTTTCCGAGTGCTCGCCTCGAGCGCCGGGACCCGCGTCGAGCCCCCCTTCGAGAAGTCCGAGCTCTCCGCCCTCTACTACTACGATCTCGGGCCGACCGAGATCGACGTCTCCGCCTACCCGGCGAAGCAGCAGGCCAACTACGAGGTCTTCCGGCAGGTCTGCTCCAAGTGCCACACCCTCGCCCGGCCGATCAACTCCCCCCGCGGAAACTACTGGGCCTGGGACTTCTACATCTTCACCATGCGCATGCGCGGGCAATTCGATCCCCAGACCGCGTTCACGGCCGATCAGGCGAAGCAGATCCTGAGCTTCCTCACCTACGATTCCAAGGTCCGAAAGGGCGAGCACCGCGAGGCCTTCGAGCTCCGCGACCGCGCCCTGCAGCGCCGCTTCGAGAGGATGTTGGACGAGCGCATCCACTCCATGCAGCGCGGCCGCACCCTCCTGCGCCCGAAGCAGTAGGCCGCTCCGTTGCAACCCCGCGAGGGTGAGCGGGAGGCGCATATGACCACGGGGCCGGCCTGGCGGTTTCCACCTCGCAGCATCCTCGTTCCGCTGGATTTGACGGACGCGTCCTTGGGCGCCTGGGAGCAAGCGGGCGCCTTGGCCGCGCGCTTCGGGGCGCAGCGCAAGGGCCTGTATGTGCAGGAATGGCTGCACGCGGCCCTGGGCTTGGGAGGCGGCGACCCGTATCTCACCGCCGAGCTCAGCCGGCTCGCCCTGGAGAAGTTCCGCGCCCGCCTGGGCGACGAGGCCGACGTCTCCTCCGCTCCCGGCGACGCGGAGGACACCATCGTGTCCTGGGGCAGGGACCTCGGCTTCGATCTCGTGGTGATGGGCACGCATGCCCGCACGGGCCTGGCCCGGGCGCTCCAGGGCTCGGTCGCGGAGGCCGTGGTCCGCCGCGCCACGATCCCGGTTCTGGTGGCTCGCGAGCCCCGCGCGCGCATGGGCAAGATCCTGGCGCCGGTCAGCTTGGAGACCCACTCCTTCGGGGCCCTGGCTTACGCCGCGGAGCTGGCCGCGCGCCTCCAAGCCGAGCTGATCCTGCTCCACGTCCTCAACGCCCCCCTCTACGGCGACGCCGCCGCGGCGCGGGGAAGCAGCGAGCTGCTGCTGCGCGCGCTGGAGGCCCTGCCGAAGGCGCTCCGGGAAGGCTGCCGCCCCCGCACCGTGCTCGCCTTCGGCGAGCCCGCGGAGCAGATCGTCCTCGCGGCCGCCGAGGCCGACGCGGTCGTCCTCGCGGCCCACCGGAGGGGCTTCCTGCAGGACGCGCTGCTGGGGACCACCGCGGAACGGGTCCTGCGCCAGTGCCCCACGCCGGTCTGGACCGTGCCCACCGCCGCGGCGCCGGCGCGAGCGCAGTCTCAGCCCGCGACCGGCTGGGTCCCGGCCAAGTAGCCTCGAGAACGGGACGGCGCCGGGGCGCGCAGCCATTGGACGAGGCCGTCGATGGCCACGGGCTTGGAGAAGATCGTCTCGATGGGATAGCCCCGGATGTCGGCCTCGGAGCGCGAGGCGCTGATCATGACGATGCGCAGGGCCGGGTCGAACTCGACCGCGCGGAGCGCGAGCTCGAAGCCGTCCATGGCGCCCATCTGGGCGTCGGTCACGAGGAACTGGTAGTTGCCCTCCTCGAGGAGAGCGAGCGCCTCCTCGCCTCCGCCGGCGGAGTCCACGTCGAAGCCGGCCTGCCGCAGGGACAAGACGAGCATCGCCCGGCCCGAGGGGTCGTCGTCGGCCAGAAGCACGCGCGGTAGCTTTTCCATGGCGTCTCACAAGAACCTGGCAATGAAACGGCCATGTCCCCGAGGCGAAGGCCGCCGCGTTGCTTAGCTATACTGACGCCATGAGCAAGAGCCGGCCGTCTCGCGAGGCCAGCGTCGCGGGCCTCGCCGCCGCGGCGATCGCGCTCCACCTTATCGCCCGCTTCGCCCTGGGCGCGGGCGAGGCCGCGGCGCGAGCCCCCCTCGTAGCCGCGGTGGCGCTGGGCGGCGTCCCCCTCCTGGCCGGCGTCCTGCGCCGCCTCCGGGAGCGGGAGACCGGGGCGGACCTCCTCGCCGCGATCGGGATAGCGGCGTCCGCCGCCATGGGCGAGTGGCTGGTCGCGGCCATCCTGGTCCTCATGCTCTCCGGAGGAGGCGCCCTGGAGCGCTTCGCCGCCGCCCGGGCCTCGTCGGCCCTCGCCGCGCTGGCCAAGCGCATGCCCCGGATCGCCCACCGCCGCGGCCCGGACGGGACCTTGGACGTCGATCCCGCCGACCTCGTCCCCGGCGACGTCGTGGTCGTCTATCCCCACGAGGCCTGCCCCGTGGATGGAACCGTGCTCGAGGGGCACGGACGCATGGACGAGTCGTATCTCACCGGGGAGCCCTTCCAGATCGCCAAGGCCCCGGGCTCCGCGGCCCTCTCGGGCGCGATCAACGGCGAGACGGCCCTCGTCCTCGCCGCGACGCGCCGGGCGACCGACTCGCGCTACGCCGCGATCATGCGCGTCCTCGAGCACGCCGAGCGCGACCGCCCGCGCATCCGGCGCATGAGCGACAAGCTCGCGGCTTGGTACGTGCCGCTGACGCTGCTTCTGGCGCTCGCGGCCGGGCTCTTGAGCCGCGACGCGAACCGCTTCCTGGCGGTCCTCGTCGTCGCCACCCCTTGCCCCCTCATCCTCGCCGTCCCGGTCGCGGTGATCGGCGCCGTCTCCCTCGCCGCCTCCCGGGGCATCGTGGTCCGCGTGCCCGCCGTGCTCGAGCGTATCGCGCGCTGCCGCACGGTCATCCTGGACAAGACCGGCACCTTGACGCTGGGGCGGCCCGCGCTGACCGAGCTCAGCGCCGCGCCGGGGACGGACGGGAGCGAGGCGCTCCGCCTGGCGGCCGCGCTGGAGCAGTATTCGCGCCATCCCCTGGCGCGCGCGATCCTCGCGGCCGCGCGGGAAGCCAAGATCCCGCCGGCGGCCGCCGCGGAGATCTCCGAGAAGCCCGGAGAGGGCCTGCGCGGGACCGTCGACGGAAGGAGCGTGCGCATCGTCGGCCGCGCGGCCGCGGGGGCCCTGGGCCTGTCCTTGCCCCCCCAGCGCCCCGGCCTCGAGTGCTTCGTCCTGGCGGACGGCGCCTTGGCCGCGACGCTGCGCTTCCACGACGCCCCGCACCCGCACAGCCGGCCCTTCCTGAGCCACCTCTCCCCGGCCCACGGCGTGCGCCGAATCGTCCTGCTCTCCGGCGACCGCGAAGCGGAGGCCCGCTACCTGGCCGAGCAGGTCGGCATCTCGGAGGTCGCCGCGGGAAAGACTCCGGAGGAGAAGGTGGCCTTCGTGCGGGCCGAGACGGCGCGGGGCGAGACCCTCTTCGCCGGGGACGGGATCAACGACGCCCCGGCGCTCCTCGCGGCCGGCGTGGGCGTGGCCCTCGGCACGAACTCCGACGTGACGACCGAGGCGGCCGGCGCCGTCATCTTGGCGCCCGATATCGGCAAGCTCGACGAGCTCATCCACATCGGCCGCCGCATGCGCGCCATCGCGCTCCAGAGCGCCGTCGGGGGCATGCTTGCCAGCGCCGTCGGGATGCTCGCGGCGGCCTGCGGCCTCCTGCCGCCGCTCGAGGGAGCCATCCTCCAAGAGGCGATCGATCTCGTCGCCATCCTCAACGCCCTGCGCGCCGCCTTTCCGCCGCGGCCGCTGAGCGACTTTTAGAGGCCGCTCCTTCCAGCGCCGGTCGCAATAAAATTGC
Organism: Elusimicrobiota bacterium; assembly: GCA_035536155.1. Lineage (GTDB taxonomy): Bacteria > Elusimicrobiota > Elusimicrobia > UBA1565 > UBA1565 > DATLOS01. The sequence continues at coordinate 512 of DATLOS010000064.1, read as the reverse complement.
ACCCCGCGCATTTCCTTCCCGGCCGCCCGCGCGCTATCCTCACGGCGCGGAAAGGAGGACTCATGATCGTCGCGCTCCATCAACCACACTTTTGCCCATGGCTCGGCTACTTCGACCGCATGCGCCAAGCCGATCTCTTCGTCCTCCTCGACCACGTCGCCCACCAGCCCGAGAGCTACGCGAGCCGGGTCCGCGTGAAGTCGGGCGACGCCAGCCAGTGGCTCTCGGTGCCTCTGGAGCCCTCCTCGCGGCCCGAGCCGATCGCGCTCAAGCGCCTCGAGGCCGTCGCCGCCGGCGATCCCTGGCCCCGCCGAGTCCTGGCCGCCTTGGGCGCGGCCTACGGCGCGGCGCCGCACTTCCAGGAGACCTTCGAGAAGCTGCAGGGCGTCCTCCGCGCTCCCGAGGGCCGGCTGGTCGATCTGAACCGCCGGCTCATCGAGCTTATAAAGGAGGCTCTCGACATCCGCACCCCGATCATCCACAGCTCCGCGCTCGGCGTCGGCGGGGAGAAC
>DATLOS010000063.1:0-7980 GCA_035536155.1 Elusimicrobiota bacterium | reverse complement strand
TCGCGCGCAGGAGCGCGTCGGCGATGTTCTGGGAGTAGAAGCCGAACATGGCGATGTGGATGGTCTCGCGCGCGGCGTCGATGGCGGCGATCAAGGCCTCCTCGATCCCGCCATGCGGGGAGAAGGCTTGGAGCGGGAAGGCGGAATTTCCGTAGCGGACGGGCTTGTCGCTCTCGGCCGGAGCCTCGAGGCCCTTCGGCCACTTCGGCCGCGCCGCGGAGGCCGCCTTGATGGAGAGGGAGTTCTCGTAGAGCCAGTTCCAGTAGGCGAGGTAGCCCGCGACGCGCTCGGCCTCGGTGCGGAACTGCACGCTCTCGAAATGGTTGTTCTCGGCGGTCTGGGCCCAGTTGTAGGAGCCGAACTCGACCAGCTCCTCGTCGAAGACGGCGAACTTGTTGTGCATGATGCCGTAGGAGCCGCCGCCGCGGATCACGCGGATGTCGAAGCCCTCGTCGATCAGCGCCTGGATCTCGCGGCTGCGTTGGCGCTCCTGGCCGGTGTGGTCGGTGCCCTTGGGGAAGGCGTGCGAGTAGTCGACCACCAGGCGGATCTCGAGGCCGCGCTTCTTGGCGTCGCGCAGGGCGTCGAGCACCTCGGGCAAGGTGAACTCGTAGAGGGCCAGGTGGATCGACTTCTTGGAGGCGCGGATCGCCTGGATGATGAGGTCCTGGACGGGGTGGTGGGGGCGGACCGCCGCCTTGGGCAAGGTCTCGCCGTGGAACGAGACCGAGCCCGGGTCGGGCAGCGCGCCCCAGGTCTTGTCCCCGGGCAGCGCCTCGGGCTCGACCAGGAGCTCCCGCTCCAGCTCGGCGTCCGCGGGCAAGGTCGGCTCCTCGTCGGGCGCCGGGACCAGCTTGGCGCGCCGGTCGCGGTACATGGCGTCGAAGAAGGCGGCGTAGGCGGAGGCATCGACGGCGTTGTTGAGGAAGTTCGCGTTCTCGAAGTTCATGTGGAACGCGTTCTTGGTCCAGTTCATGGAGCCGGTTTCGACGAGGGCGCCGTCGACCACCATGAACTTGTTGTGGTTCTTCTCCGCGTACTCGGGCCCGTCCGGGTTGGGGCCGGAGTTGATCTTGACCTTGATGCCGTTGTAGGCCAGCCAGTCGGCGTAGACCTTCATGTAGGGCTGCGAGGCCTGGGACTGGTCCATGAGCACGCGGATCTTGACCTTGCGCTTCTTGGCGCGCAGCATCGCCTCGGCGATGCGCGTGGAGCGGAAGGTGAACATGGAGACGTCGAGCGTCTCCTCCGCCGCGTCGATCGCCTTGACGATCCAGTCCTCGGCCGCGCCCGGGGAGTAGATCCAGGCGGGGAAGCTCTCCCCCTTGAAGGCGACGGAGGGGTCCGCGTCGGCGGGCGGGGCCGGGACGGCCTTGGGCCAGACCTTGGTCCGGGCCTCCTCGAAGGGCGCGCTAAGCCCGCGCAGGTACTCCCAGTACGAGGCCATGGCCCGGATGCGCTTGGCCTCGTCGGTGAAGACGATGTTCTCGTAGTGGTTTCGCTCCGCCGTATAGCTCCAGTTGTAGGAGCCGAAGATGCCGAGCTTGCCGTCGAGGACGGCGAACTTGTTGTGGTTGATTCCGTAGCGCCACATGCCGCGCAGCACGGTGATGTCGAAGCCCTCGTTGAAGAGGGCCTGCATCTCCTGGCTCCGGCGCGGCACGTAGTCGGAGTCCGAGCGCTTCACCGGGAAAACGTTGTCGAAGTCCACGATAATGCGGATCTTTACGCCGCGCTGCTTGGCGGCGCGCAGGGCCTTGAGGATGGCCTGGCTCTTGAACTCGTAGAGGGCGATGTCGATCGACTCGGTCGCGGCGTCGATGGCCTCGACGAGGAGCGGCTCGATGGGCCGGTCCGGGCGGAAGGCGACGGAAGGCAGGACCTTGCCGTTGAAGCGGATGTCGCGCGAGGGAAACTGCGGGGGGGCGGGCGGCTCGTCGTCGTTGCCGCGGCCCCTGCCCCGTCCGCGTCCGCCTCCGTTGCCTTTCCCGCGGCCGGCGCCGCCGCGCGCCGCGTCGGCGTCCGCGGAATGGCCGTCGAAGCCGGCGGCCGAAGCCGCCACGCCGGGCTCGAGCGGGGGAAGCCGGGAGCCGTCGGGCATGGCCGCCTTGGCGCCGAAGAAGGTCCGGGCCTGGGCGCTCTGCTCGCCGGAGGAGGCGTCGGACTTGGGCGCCTCGGCGCGCGAGCCCAGGGCGGCCAAGCCGGGCATGCGCTCGCCGGCGCGCTCGTCGCCGGCCAGGGCCTGGGAAGCTTGGGAGAGGCGGCTCGCGCCGGCAAGCGCGGCGGGGAGGGCCTCGGCGGCCAGGGCGGCGCTGCGCGCGACCCCGCCGAGGAGGTCCGGCGCCGCCGGAAGCGCCAGCTCGGGCGCGGCTTCGGGGGCGGAGAGCCCCGCGAAGTCCGCGGCCGGAGCCAGCGGCGCCGGCGGCATCAGGGCGGCGCCGTCGGTGCCGATCAGGCCGGACGAAAGGCCGGCGTTCAGCGGCGCGATCGCGCCGGGGGTTTCGACGGCGGCGATCCGGGCGGTCGGCCGGACGGCCGCGGCGGCGGCGAAAGCGGGCGAGGGGAAGGCGAGGGCGGCGGCGCAGGCGGCGGCTAGGAATCGGCGCATGATAGGCTTGTATCGTATCTCCGCGGCGGGCCGACGACCTAGGCCCCTCGGGCCCAGATTGTCCGGCAGTGGTCCCAAGAGGCCTGGGCCTCCTTTGCTAGAATGAGGACGTGAACGAGGCTCCGTCGAAAATCGAGAAGGTCGGCGACGAGAAGCTGCGGCTGAGCTGGGAGGACGGCCACCAGAGCGTCTACCCCTTCCAGCGCCTGCGCCAGCTCTGCCCCTGCGCGCTCTGCCGCGACGAGTGGACGGGCCAGCCGCTCCTCGACCCGGAGTCGGTGCCGGCGGACCTCAAGGCGGAGCGGGCCGAGCTGGTGGGAAACTACGGGCTCGCCTTCCAGTTCTCCGACGGGCACTCCCAGGGCATCTACACCTTCAAGATGCTCCGCGAGCTCTGCCCCTGCGCGGGCTGCGAGAAGGCGCGCTAGAGACGCGCCAGGCGCCGGCAGAGCTCGCGCACGTCGCTCTCGTCCTGATACAAGCCGAAGCCGAAGCGGATGCGGTCCGCGCGCACGTCCGTGTCGACGCCGGCCCGGGCGAGGCGCCTGGAGAAGGCCGCGGCGCCGGGCATGCGGAAGGCGAGAAAGTGCGCCCGGTCCCTGCGGCCGATCGGGGTCAAAAGCGACGAGCGGCGCAGGCTTCCCAGCCCGGGGCCCAGCAGGCTCAAGAACGCGTCTTGAAGGCCGACGATGCGGGAATGGACGCGGGCCGTCGTCAGCCCCCGGGACGAGAGCCAGCCCAGCGCGGCGTCGAGCCGATAGAGGCCGGAGGGGTCGAAGGTCGCGCCCCAGAAGCGGTAGGCGCCGGGCCCGTAGGCGACCGGCCCGCGCGCCGGGCGCTCGAGGCTGTCGAAGTCCGCGAACCAGCCCGTATAAAGGGGGCGGAGGGCGCAGCCCGGGGGCACGGCCAGGAAGCAGGCGCCTTCCCCCGCCTGGGCGTACTTGTAGCCGCCGGCGAGGTAGAACGCCCGTTTCTCCACGCGCCGCAGCTCGGTTGGCACCGCGCAGAAGGCGTGGTAGCCGTCGATCGCGAGGAGCGCGTTCGGCGGCGCGGCGTCCGCGACGTCGCTCAAGCGCTCGACGACGAAGCCCGAGTCGAAGAAGACCTGGCTCAAGTAGACCAGGTCCCAGCGTCCGCGCAGGGCTTTCAGGAAGCGCTCCTCGAAGGTCGCGAAAGGCTCGGTCGGCACTTCCTCTATATGCACCGAGGGCAGCTCCGACAGGCGCGCGAGCTGGCGCCGCAGGCTGTGGAACTCTCCGTCGGTGGTGAGGATGCGGATCGGCCGCGACCAGTCGAGGCAGGAGAGGAGGCGGCAGAGGAGCTCGTGCGTGTTGGGCGCGAAGGCGAGCTGGCCCGGCCGGCTCAAGCCGAGAATCCGCGCGACGCGCCGCTGCGCGGACGGCAGCACCTCGCCCAGGACCCTCTCCCACTTGCGGTCCGAGAATCGGGCGGCGTCGTCCCAGCAGCGCAGGACCGCGGCGCGGGTGACGTCCGGCCAGAGGTGGTGGCTGTGGGCGGCGAAGTGCAGGCGGCCGCCGAGGCCGGCCAAGGATCGGCGGTAGTGCCGCTTAAGGCTTGCCGACCGGGGCATAGCGGAAGCCGAGGCTCCGCTCCACGTCCGGGGGGAGCTTGGGAAGGGAGGAGCGCGGTATCAGGAAGGTGGAGAGGTCGAAGAAGTCGGAGAAGATCTTGTGCCGCTCCACCGTCTCGCTCAGGTAGCCGAAGCCCGAGGAGCCGCCGGTGCCGATCTTCATGCCGATCATGCGCCGCACCATGAGGGCGTGGCGGTAGCGCCACGAGGTCAGGAGCTCGTCCACGTCGACCAGCAAGGTCAGCAGCTTGAAGGGGAGCTGGAGGATGGGCTTGTCGCGGTAGAGGTGGATGAAGAGCGCGGCGAGGAGGGCGCGCTGGGAGAGGCGGCGGTGGCCGGCCTTCACCAGGGACTCGTGCCGGCGCTTGTCGAAGAGCGAGTCGAAGTGCCGGCGCGCCTCGGCGAGCTTCGCCAGCTGAGCCTTGCGGCGCTGGGGCGAGAGCACGGCGTTGCCGCGGATCACGCCGGCGTCCGCGTCCAGCATGCGCGCCACGGCGGCGCGGTAGCTGTCCCAGAAGCGGTAGGCGCCCACGTCGAGGAAGGGGGTGCGCTCGAGCCAGCGCTCGACCAAGGAAAAGAGCGAGGGCGCGCGCTCCGCCGAGACCATGCGCGCGGCCTCGGGCGCGGAGACGTAGACGTGGTACGGGCAGTGGCTGTACTCCAGCCGGCTGTCCGCCCGCAGGCCGAGCTTGTTCTCGAGGAGGCGGAACTGGACGCTCTGGAAGCCCGAGGACGGGTTCAGGAGGTCGCGGAACTCGAGGAAGTCGAGCGGCGTCATCGTCTCCAGCACCCGCAGCTGGTCGATGAGGATCTTCTGGATCTCGGTGATCCGCGCCAGGCGCGCGGCGGCCAGGCCCATGTCCTCCTCGTCGACGGCGGTCTTGCCGAAGAGCGCCAGGATGGAGTCGAGCTCGTGCAGGATCTGCTTGAACCAGAGCTCGTAGGTCTGGTGGACGATGATGAACAGGGTCTCGTCGTGCGCCGGCCGGCCGCGGCGGGCGCTCTCCGGCTTCTGGCAGTCGAGCAGGCGGTCCAAGGCGAGATAGCCCGAGTAGGAAAGGCTCTTTGCCGGAGGGCGGCGGGGGCTCTTGGCCATCGCGCGTATTGTATCAGAGTCTGGGGAGGCCCCTGGCGCCCGGCGCTCCCGGCTTTTATCCTTTAGGGTTCGCATGAAACCGCGTCTTTGCGTCTCGGCGGCCGTCCTGCTCCTGGCCGCGTCCTGGCCGGGACGCGCCGCCGAGCCCGCTCCGGAGCCGTTCGACATCGCGGCCTATGAGGCGGAGTCTCCCGCCAACGCCGGGCTGCGCGACCGGTTGGCGTTCCTGGGCTACACGGTGCGCGACGGGCGGGTCTATCCTCCGCGCCCGCCCGGCGCCGAGGGGGAGGCGGCCCCCCTGCCCCGGTCCGGGATCCTCGGGCCCTACACGCGGGCGGCGGACCTGGACCCGAACATCCGCTCGCTCCTGCAGACCAGCGGAAAGTACCGGATCGACGAGCGCAACGGCCACATCCTCCTGAACCTCGGGGGCGACCGGAGCCGGCCCCTCACCGCGCTCGAGGCCCAGGAGATGCTCCATCTCACCTCCCTGTTCAGCCGGCATAGGGCGTTGGAGGGCATCCACGTCAACTGCAACTGCCGGGCGATGAGCGCCGACAACCGCAGCGTCGTGGAGCTGCTGGCGCGGCTGGAGCGGGACGGCCTGCCGCCCGATCTGATCGAGGCCGTCCAGACTTCCCAAGGCGCGCAGCTGCTCGCCTCCGTCGGCCCGGTCCTCTCCAGCCCCGTCGGGGCCTTGGCGACGGTGTTCTCGCAAGCCGCCGACAAGAACCTCCGCGACCGCGCCTCCCAAAGCTACGCGGCCTCCTCCCGCCTCTTCGACGGGGGCAACCTCCGCCTCCCGGCCGGGCACGTCGCCACGCTCCACGAGGGCCCCGCCGAGCCGATGTACTTCAACAGCGCCGAGCAGGTCCTGGGAGGGCTTTTCCAGCAGGACATCCGGACGGTCCTCGGCCGCAACCCGGCCGGCCAGCGCCTTCTCGACCGATTCGAGGGAACCCTGCCCGGCGTCGCGATGATACGGATCGGGGCCGAGCACGGCGATCGGACCGGCTACGGCCTCCCCGGCGCCTTCTACAACTCCGGCTCGCGCTCTCTCTCGCTCATCATGGACCATTTCTATCCCGGACTGCGCGCGCGCGCGCTCGAGCTTAGCGTGCCGGACCGCGTCGCCGACGGCTGGCGTCGGGACCCGGCGGCCCTCATCGAGTTCCTGTCCGCCGACACCGAGGAGGCTCGTCGGCTCCGGCTCTGGATCATCGAGAACCAGCACGTCGAGCTCGCGCACGAGCTCACCCACGCCTGGCAGGACCGGCGGGAGCAGGTCTACGCCAGCGGCCACAGCGGCGCCCTCACCCAGGGTCCGATCGAGTTCGAGCTGGAGGCTTTCCGCGCCCAGCACGAGTACCTGCACGCCCACATCGGGCAGGTCTTGGCGATGCCCGCGGGGGCGGAAAAAGAGCGCCTCCTGACGGCATTGAGGGCCAACGGCCGGCTGCGGGAGTACGCGTCGTTCATCTCGGATCCCGAGGCGTGGCGGCAGGGCATACTCCGGACCTACCGCCAGCAGCCCACCGGTGCCAACGATTTCGGCGCGATCGCCTCGATACAGGGAACCCGCCTCTCCCTGTCCCTGCAGCGCCTCGGGGAGCACCTCATGGACGGCGCTCCCGGCTCCTGGAGCAGATCCCTGGGCGAGCTCTTCGGAGCCCTGCACATGGCGGGCGGGAGCTTGGTGGCCGAGCAGGGGCGGCAAGCGGACGCCGCCCGCACCGAGGCCTTTTTCCGCGACACCTTCCCCGGCCTGCGCTTCGAGGGCGCCGGCATGTTGGCGACCCTCAACGCGGAGAGCAACCCCGTCGACGCCCTCGCCTGGAGGATCGTCGCGCTGCGCTCGGCCCCCGCGGCCGCGCGCCCGCAGGCGCTGCGCGACGCGGACGCCGCCGCGCAGAGCCTCCTGCGCTGGACGGCCGCGCCGCCGGCGAACGCGCCCCCCGGCGCTTTGCCGCAGGCGGCGACCTACTTGTTCGCCCACTACCAGGCCCATCCCGATCCGTCGGCCCGCTACAACGGCCTCCTCGCCGTGGCGCCGATATTCACCGCGACGGGCAGGCCCCACTACGCCTTCTACGCGCTCTCCTCCGCGGAGCAGACGGCGCAGCAGAACCGGTGGGAGGAGCAGGTCCAGGCGGCGCGCACGCGCCTGGCCGCGGCGGAGGAAGCGCTCCGCTCCGGGGACTGGCGGCGGACCGCCCAGCCCACCCCCGCCGACCTGAGGGCGGTCTCGGTCCAGCTCGCCGGCTTTTACGGGCACGACCAGGCCGGACGACAGCGCTGGCCCTCCTGGCTCCGGGAGACCAGCCAGGGCTACGCCGCGTCCTATTTGGACCAAGCCTCGCGCGCCGCTCCGGGCTCCCCGCAGAGAACGGCGCTGCTGCACTCGGCCGAGGCGTTTCTTTGGGTCGCGCCGGAGTCGGAGCGGGCCTCGCTGCAGGCCCGCCTGGTCTCTTTGCGGGGGCAGGGAAGTTGAAAGCGCTGCGGGTGCTCGCGGCGTCCGTCGCGCTCCTCGCCTGCTCCAAGGCGGACGGCACGGCCCGCCGCTACCAAGATCCCCAAGGCCGCTTCGAGCTGCTGCGCCCGAGCTCCTGGGCGCAGGACCTTTCCCCGCAAGGCGACGCGGTCGCTTTTCTGGAGCCGCCCCGGCGCGGCCGCCCCGGCGCGGCG
>DATLOS010000062.1:0-6187 GCA_035536155.1 Elusimicrobiota bacterium | reverse complement strand
GGCGGGGCGATCGCGGTCGTGTCGAAGATCTTGATCATGGGCGAGCCCAGCGTGCCCAGGTACTCGGTGCAGGCCGGGAACTTCCGGCTCTTGCGCGGCGCCGTCATCATCTCGTGGTAGAAATCGACGTACTGGTCCATGTCCTTGCACTGCTGGAGCATGGTGCCCATCTCTTTGTCGAACTTGTAGACCGGCGCCATCGCATCGACGGCCTTGCAGGGGTCCTTGCCCTCGACCTTCGCCGCGCAGGCCAAGTACGAGGCGAACTTCTCGCTCAGCTTCATGGCGACGGCCGGATCCTTCATCCAGTGGAAGCCGTGCTCGATCATCCGCCGGGGAGTCTTCACGTCGGCCTTGCAGACGCCGACGAGATCGGGCTTCGTGTTCCCATCCGGGGTCCCGGGCTTCTTGTCGGGCTGGGCCGGCGCCGCCCACGCGGACGAGGCCGCCAACAGCGCTACGAGAATCGGATTTCGCATATTCTCATTGCTCCCGTGTCCAGGATTCGAAGACTTCGCGGTCGCGCGGATTTTGCAGCTTCTCAAAGACGATATCAAATAAGCCCATATAAAGTTTGCAGCGCTCGTTGGTCGGCATGTGTCCCCACAGGCTGCTCTGCGCCGCTCGGTTGTAGACCGAGTCCAGGCCGCAATACGGCCGGTAGGCGCACTGGGAGCACAGCGGCTGGTTCTCGAGCAGAGTCGCCATCGCCGCGGCCTTGGTGACCGGATTGTCGAGCGCGTCGTTGTAGGCGTTCTTCGCCACGTGCCCGACGCGGAAAAAGCGATCGCCTTCCTGCGCCAGCATGCGCGCCTCGTCGCCGGTGTAGACGTCGCCGTTGTAGTCGTAGGCCATGACGCCCAGGGCCGCGCCGCTCGGGGAGCGCAGGTCCACGTAGCCCGGGTCGCGGCGGCGCAGGATCTTGGTCAGAGCGGTGAGCGCGGCCCGCTCGAAGAAGGGCGTGCCGCGGCGGTTGATCTCGAGGATGTAGTCCAGGGTCTCTCGGTAGAAGGCGAGGAACTCCTGGGAGGTGTAGCCGATCTTCCCCCAGCTCCGCTTGGCGAAGCCGATCGGGCTCAGCTGGCGCAGGAATATGCCCGGCAGGCCCAGGCCGACGTACTCGTCGACGATGTCCTTGGAGCGGCCGAAGGTGTAGCGCGTGGTGGTGAGGAGGGCGCCGGGGTTGAAGTGCTTCTTGCCGTCGACGCCCTTCGCCTGCTCCTGGAAGCGCTTGAGCCAGCGCGCCGTCTCCGCGTGCCCGCTGCCGCCCAGGAAGAGCCGGTTCTTGTCGTGCAGGTCGGCGGGGCCGTCCAGCGAGGTGCAGATGCCGATCTTCTCGTCGACCAGGAAGGCGTACTTCTCCTCGTCGAGCAGGCTGAAGTTCGAGACCATGGTCACGAAGAGGTTGCGCTTGGCCGCCTGGTTCTTGAGGCGGGCGTAGCGGGTGATGAACTTGATCACCGGCCAGTTGAGCAGGGGCTCGCCGCCCTGGAACTCGAGGATCAAGGTCGGCGCGGGGCTCTGGAAGATGAAGTCCACCGTCTTCTTGGCCGTCTCCAAGGTCATGTCCTTGTCGACCTGGTCGAGCCCGACCACGCTCGAGTGGCAGTAGAGGCAGCGGTAGTTGCAGCGCAGCGTCGTCACGATGATGTGGAGCGGGGCCGCGGTGAAGAGGAAGTTGTTCTTGTTCCGGTACTCCTCGGCCAGCCCGTCGAAGTCGAGGTGGTCGCGGACGAAACCCTTGCCCTGGAGCTCCTTCCAAAGCTCACCGCCCTTCTGGAGCGAGCCGGAGAGGTAGGCCTTGAAGTCCGCGGGCTCGAGCTGGGCGAAGTGCCCGATGTCGTTGGTGACGAGGTAGCGCTCGCCGACCTTGCGGTACGCCGCCGCGGAGACGAGGTTGTCCGCCAGGGACACGGAGCCGGCGTCCGCGTAGCGGGTCAGCCGGCCCGAATCTTCAGCCGGTGCGCTCTTTGCCATACCGCTCTTCCCAGGTCTTGGCGATGCCGCGCGGGTCCGGCTTGGCGGTTGCCTTGCGCCGGGCGGCGATCTCGGCCTCGGCCTCGGCGATGAGCTTGTCGATCTCCGCGCGCTGCTCGGCGTTGAGCTCCTGCTCGGCGGCGGCCGGCGGCTGCGCGGGGTCGGCCGGGTCGCGCCGGGCCGAGACCATCGCGCGGGAGATGATGTGCTCCATGATCGAGCGGTTGTTGGCCAGCAGCTTCTGGCGCAGGGCGTGGTTGAGGAGCTCGTTGACGAACTCGCCGGCCAAGGCCTCGAGGCGCTCGCGCGTCGCGTCGGCCTTGTCCTTGGCCTTGAGGGTCAGCTCGTAGCGGCCCTTGGCCTCCTCGACGTAGGCGACGGCGCGGTCGGTGAGCACGTACGCGGCGCCCTGGACCAGCTCGAGCGCATAGAGCTTCTTCTGGATGGAGAAGGAGACCTCGCCGGTCTTCGTCGAGACCTTAAACTCCATGCACCAGCTCCTTGAAGCGGTTCAAGTCCTTGAGAAGGTTCTTGGAGACGGTGCCGTAGGCGTCCTTGAGCCGATGCTTGGGCATCGGCGGGGACAAGAGCGTGAACACGTACACGGCGCTGTCGTCGTCGAGCGCCACCACCCGCGAGAACACCTTCACCGGCTCGCCCTTGGGGATGTGCACGGTCCAGTCGATGATGCCTTTCTTGGCGTCGATCACCGCGTCGCAGGAGCAGGTGACGACGCCCTCGGGGAGGAGGTAGTCCACCTCGCGGCGGCCGTTCTTCATGCGCACGGCCTTCACCGGATGGGTCCAGCGGGGAAGCATGGCCTGGTCGGAGGCCATGGCGAAGACGCGATCTCGGGGCGCCTGAACCTCGACCGAGACCGTGACCGAGGAGACGACCAGTTCCTTGGTCATACCGTCGAGGATTTTGCCATATTGCCGAAGAGAAGGTCAAAGAGTCCCAGATGGACGGCGCAGAGCGCGGGCGATAGCGAGCAATACGGCCGGTAAGCGCACTGAAAGCACAGCGGCCGGTCCGGCCCCTGCGTTTGCGCCACGCAGGCCTGGACCTCCTCTTTCTCCGCCAGCTCCTCGAAGGCCGTGGAGACGACCGTCCCGATCTCCGGGCCGCCCTCGCCGGCCAGGATCCGTCCGGAGGGCTCGTAGACCAGCTCGCCCAGGATCGGGAGGCCCGGCAGCGGGAACGGAGTCCTCTCCGCCGGGATGGAGCCCGCTTCGGGCACCCGACGGAGAAGCGCCTCCATCCATTCCTCCTTCACTCCGGCGCGGGCCATGCGCGCGAACGCCGCGCGGTAGAACGGGAGAAACCGGTCCGCCTCGCAGCCGGGCGCCAGCCGCACCGAAGCGAGGCCCAGGCGGGACCAGTATGCCGCCCAAGCTCCGGGATTCTTCGACGCGCCGTCCACGACGAGGAGGCCGCGCGTCGCGCGTCCCGCGATCGCGCCGCGCGGCGCGTCGCCCGGGCCCCAGCAAACCCGCGCCTCCGCGCTCTGGGCGGCGAGGAAGTCCGCGCGCTCGGGGGAAAGGCCGTCCGGGCGCACGCGCACGACCAGGCGCAGGACCCGGGAAAGCCAGCCCGCGCGCAGGCGCGCGTACTCGACCATGAACCGCGCGACCGGCCAGGCGCGCTCCACGCCGCCCAGGTCCAGCTCGATGGAAACGAGCGGCCCGGGCGCGCGCAGGATGAACTCGACGCTCTTGCGCGCGATCGCGAGGCTCATCGCGCGGCCGGCTCGTCCCACGACGACGAGATGGCTCTCCGGCCCCTGCCAGCCGAGCGGGCTGTTGGCCAGCGCCTCGGACGCGAGGCGGTCGAAATCCATGTAGTTTCGTATCAAGCCCCGCTCGCGGAGCTCGTCGAAGCGCGGGTCGCCCGGGGAGAGCCCCCCCAAGTAGCGGTCGTATTCTTCGGGGCTCAAGAAGGCGTAGCCGCCCGCCTCGGCCGTCACCAAGATCGATTTGCCCAGGGCGCGGCGGCGGTGCGGCCCCACCTTCTCCGCGTTCACGCGCGCGACCTCGCAAGAAGCTCGTCGACTTGGCGCCGCCGGGACTCGGCCAGCGCCGGGTCCATCTCCTCGAGCGGATCCTTAGGCGCGCTCACGAAACCCGAGCGCAGGACGCGCTCGACGATCCTCTCGGCGAACGGGCCCTCGAGCGCGGCCACACGGGCGCGGTACAGCGCGCTCAGCGCCTCGTTGAGGAAATCCCCTTCCAGCGCCCGCGGAAGCACGTCGACGCGCGTGCGGCCGCGGCCCGCGGCGCGCAGCTCCACGCGGGCGCGGTCCGCGAGCGCCGCCGCGGCGGCCTTGAGGACCGCCCGGGGATAGAGCGCGTCGGAGACGACCAGCCCGCCGCGGCTCAAGCGGTCCTCCGCCGCGCCAGCGACCAGACGGTCCCGACGCCCAGAGGATCGCTCGGCGGTCCCTCGGCGAGAAGCTCGGCGATCCGCGCGGCCTGCTCCCGGCTGAGCCTGTCCCGTTGACCCGCGCCGGTTCCCGCGCTCTGCGCGAGCATCCTCTCCAGGAGCTCCCGGCGCGGGCCGATGTTGAGCAGCGCGACCCTCCAGCTCCGCGCTTGCTCGGCGTACTCGCGGGCGAAGGCCCGGGCCAAGCCGCGCAGGTCGTTTCCGCGCTTCGGGCGCAGGGCCAGCGCGCCGCCGCCCTCCTCCAGGAGGACGACGTAGGCGCTCGCGATCAAGGCGTGCGCGGCGCCGTAGAGCGCGGGGTTCTCCAAGGTCTCCGGCCGGACCAGGACGCGGCCGCGCTCGACGGTGATCTTCACGCGAGCACCGGCCGGTAGGGGTCGCCGCTCAGGCGCACGTCGCGCGCCTTCGGGATGGGGCGGATGTCGGGCGCGCCCATGGTCTTCTGGTAGCTCTTGTGGACGCCCACGCACTGGCTCTTGTGCGCGCAGGAATGGCAGCCGTCGAGGTAGGTGATCTTGAAGGGCGCCAAGGTGTTGTAGACGAAGGGCCACAGGCGCGTGGGCAGGACGCAGAGCGGAAAGTGATAGAGGCGGGCGTCGGGGAGCTTCTTGAGCTTCTCGTAGTTGCGGTCGAGGTGCGCCGCGCACTCGGACATGGGCATCTTCACCGCGTCCGCGTACTTCTCCGCGAAGCCCTCGAGCTCGACGAACAAGAACGCCACGCGATCGACCGCGGAGAACTCCTCCAGGATGAAGTCGAGCAGGCCGTCCAGATGGCGGACTTGGATGCGGGTGAGGATGATCCGGATCTCGATCTTCTGTCCCGGCGCGCGGTGCGCCAGGAGGTTGCGCAGGCCCGCGACGGTCTGCTCGAAGCTCTTGGGCGTGCGCGAGATGCTCTCGTGGCTCGGCGCGTCGTAGCCGAAGAGCGGCACCGCCACCTCGAAGGGCTCGAGCCCGATGCCGAGGGTCCGCCGCGCGAAGTCCGGGTAGGCGAACATGCGGCCGTTGGAGAGGAGGCGGATGAGGTTCTTGGGGAACTCGGTGCGGATGTGGGCCACGATCTTCAGAAAATCCGGATGGAGCGTGGGCTCGCCGCCGGTCAAGTTGAAATAATCCCGCACGTCGTCGAACTTGACGAAGGTCTTGAGTCCCCGCTTGTAGCGCTCGACCTTGCGCACGATCTCGGCGAAGGAATACTTCTCCTCGGTGTTCCGGAAGCCCTCGACGGGATTGGAGCAGAACACGCAGCCGATGTTGCACTGCGGCCAGATGGAGAAGTCAGGCATGGATCGCCGTCCGCACCGGCTCGAGCTCCGCGTCGCCGCGGCGCTTGAGGTACTCCTTGAACAGACCCTCGCATTGGTCGTAGAGCGAGCAGCCCTCGCAGCGCTCGGTCTTCACGCGGCCCGCGAGCTTGCGCGAGCCGCCGACGTCCTCGTTCTGGAAGTCCGGGGCCCAGTGCCGGGTGCGGAAAGTCTTCACCTCGCGCAGCTCGCTGATCTGGTCCAGGTAATCCGTGAAGTGGCACAAAGGCACGTAGCGGACCGTCCAGTGGCGCGTGCCGCCCGCGCGGCCCACGTCCAAGGTCTCGCGCATGTAGGGCGCGGCCTCGGCCACCGACGGCACCAGGCCGTCGAAGTTGGTGTAGGCGCCGCCGTAATTCGGGTCGACGAAGATGAACTCGGCGTGCTCGATGCCGAGCTTGAGGAAGAGCCGGCCGATGTCCGGCAGGCGCTCCATGTTGGGCTTGACCACGGTGCAGTTGC